>DAOWMA010000300.1 GCA_030643345.1 Spirochaetaceae bacterium | reverse complement strand
TGTTGCATCCTGGCTTAGTGGAAATGTTCAAAAGATATTAAATGATTCCGGTTTGAGTATTGAAAATTCTCCTTTGAGTTCCAGGCGTCTGCTTTCTGTATTAAACCTGATAGAAAATGGAAAAATTAGTGCGGGTATTGGGAAAAAGGTTATAGGAATTATTTTTGAGAAAGATGCTGAACCTGAAGATATTGTAAAAGGTCCTGGAATGGACCAGATGTCTGATACAGGGGAACTACAAGGGGTTGTTTCCGCAATTGTAGATGCTAATCCAAAGGTTGCAGATGCCGTCAGAGGTGGGGCCGACAAGCAGATCGGGTTTTTAATGGGACAGGTTATGAAGGCTACGTCAGGAAAGGCCAACCCAGGAATAACCAGAAAATTAATACGTGAAAAAATTTTTAATCAGGGACAAATAAAGGACAGATAAGTGAAGATAAAAAGAACGCATAATTGCGGTGAAATGAGAAAAGAACTCATCGGTCAGATAATATCATTAAACGGGTGGGTAGAGAACTATCGTGATCATGGTGGTGTTACTTTTATCGATTTAACTGACCGCTGGGGGCTGACTCAGATAGTATTTGATCCTTCAGTTTCCGGAGAAGCCCACAAAATTGCCCAGACTCTTCGAAGCCAGGATGTAATTGCAATCAGGGGAAAGGTGAGTGCCCGGCCGGAAGGTATGGCCAATACAAAGCTTGATACAGGAGAGATTGAGGTTTATGTTACCGAACTTGAAGTTTTAAATAAATCAAAAACTCCTCCATTTGATATTCATCATGCAGAAGATGTAATCAGGAAGCAAGACTTAAATACAGATTCCTGGATTTGCGTGGACACCGGCTTCAGAAAAATATGATATTTAGAAGCAGGGTTACAAATATTATTAGAAACTTTTTTACTGACAATGAGTTTATAGAGGTCGAAACTCCTATTCTTACCAAAGCTACTCCTGAGGGTGCCAGAGATTATCTGGTCCCCAGTCGTGTTAACGAAGGTAAATTTTTTGCTTTACCTCAAAGTCCTCAGCTTTTTAAACAGTCTTTAATGATTTCCGGGTTTGATAAATATTTCCAGATTGCCAGATGTTTTCGTGATGAGGACTTAAGAGCAGACCGACAGCCTGAATTTACCCAGGTGGATGTTGAGATGGCTTTTGTTGATCAGGATGATGTGATGGGAGTTATAGAAAATCTTTTTAAAGTGCTTCTAAAGGAAGTTTTTGACAAAGATTTAAAACTACCTCTTCCAAGGATGACTTATGAAACGGCCATGCGTGAATATGGTAAGGACGCTCCGGACCTTCGCTTTGGACTTAAGATAGTAGACTTAAGTGATGTTTTTAAAGATTCCGGTTTTGGTGTTTTTGCAAATGCCATTGCAGATGGTGGTTTTGTTCGTGCTATTAATATTAAAAATGGAATAGCTTCATTATCCAGAAAAGATCTGGATGATATGACTCCTTTTGTTAAAACTTTTAAGGCGAAGGGTGCTGCATGGATCAAGGTTAACGAAGACGGTCCTCAGTCTCCTATTGTAAAATTTTTTAAGGGGGATGAAGTTGATGCTCTTTATAAAAAGATGGGTGCAGAGACTGGTGATATTATTGTATTTATTGCAGATAAAGAACCGGTTGTGTGTCAGAGTCTGGCAGCTTTAAGATTGCACTTTGGTAAGAAATTGAATTTAATTGATGAGGATGAACTTAACCTGTCCTGGGTAGTGGATTTCCCTATGTTTGAAAAGGATGGTGAGGGGAACCCTACACCAACCCATCATCCATTTACGGCCCCCATACCTGAGGACGAAGATAAGCTGGATAATGATGTTTATGCTGCAAAATCAAACGCCTATGATATTATTCTTAACGGTACCGAGGCCGGTGGCGGCAGCATAAGAATTCATGACAATAAGATGCAGCAGAAAATATTCACTATCCTTGGAATTGATGAGGAGGAAGCTAAAGAGAAATTCGGTTTTCTTCTGGATGCACTCCAATACGGTGCACCTCCTCACGGCGGTCTGGCTCTTGGTCTGGACAGGATTATAATGCTTTTTCTAAAAGCTGAGTCTATTCGGGATGTAATTGCATTTCCTAAAACCCAGAAGGCCACATGTCTTATGACAGATGCTCCCGGGGATGTATCTGATGAACAACTTGAAGAGCTTTTTATAGAATCTACTGCAGAAATTGAGGATAAGTAACGGGACTTTTATGACTGATATATTTCTTATTACATTAATTTTTTTAGCTGTGGTAAATATTATTTTAGTTCTTTTTAAGAAGGTAAAAGTTAATGTCAGACCTCAATTGAAAGATTTGGAAGCATCTGTAAGTAAATTTGATGTTGTCCAGGATAAAACCGGTAAGGATATCAGGGAAGAATTCAGGCTGAATCGGGAAGAGACTGACAGCCATGCATATAAAAGCAGAGTTGAACTTGCAAAGTCTTTAAGATCCTTTGAAGAGAAGTTTAGAATCAGCACAGCAGATTTCAGCAAGCAGCAGTCAGTAATTAATAAAGAGTCCATAGTAAGAATAACAGAAATTAAAGATTCAATAGAAAAGCATTTGCGGGATATAAGAGAGGACAATAATAAGCAGATTACCGAGATGAGAAAAACAGTAGATGAGAAACTGCAGTCTACTTTGGAAAAGAGAATTGGGGAATCCTTTAAGCAGGTTAGTGACCGCCTTGAGCTTGTCCATAAAGGTCTGGGTGAAATGCAGACTATAGCTACCGGTGTTGGGGACTTAAAAAAGGTCCTGTCAAATGTAAAGACCCGGGGCGTTCTTGGTGAATATCAGCTTGGTAATATTTTAGAGGAAACTCTGGCCCCCGGGCAGTATGGTAAGAATGTTGCAACTAAGAAGGGGAGCCAGGCCAATGTGGAATATGCTGTAAAATTACCTGGAAAAGATAATGAGGGTGAAGTCTGGATGCCTATTGACTCCAAGTTCCCAATAGAGAGTTATAACAGGCTTCTTGATGCATATGAAAGTGAAGATAAAAATAGAATTGATATTTCCCAAAAAGAGCTTAATAAGACCGTAGAAAGTTTTGCAAAAGATATACATAACAAATATATTGATCCCCCGCATACAACAGATTTTGCAATTATGTTTTTACCTGTAGAGAGTTTGTATGGAGAGGTTTTAAGACATCCCGGATTGTTTGAGACTCTGCAAAGGAAGTATAAAATAACAGTGACCGGTCCTACAACATTATCTGCTCTTCTAAACAGTCTTCAGATGGGTTTTAGGACCCTTGCAGTACAGAAAAAAAGCAGTGAAGTATGGAAGGTCCTTGAAGCTGTTAAAACCGAGTTTGGGAAATTTGAGGAACAGCTTGATACTGTTTACAGTCATTTAAATAAAGCGAGTAACTCTCTGGATGTACTAAAAACTACCAGGACTAAAGTTATGTTAAGAAAACTGAAAGATATCGGGACAGTGAATACTATAGAGTCGGAGAGTGTGCTTAAGATTGATACTGCCGAAGATGATCCTTTGAGGGAGATGTTGTAGTCCATTACTTTATATCTGTATTATATTATGATTGATTCTGATATTTATAAACAAGCAG
>DAOWMA010000018.1 GCA_030643345.1 Spirochaetaceae bacterium | reverse complement strand
GCTTATCCTTATTTCTGTAGACATTGCCTTTTCCTACTATCTTTTACCTGTTCTTATTTTTACTTTTGCATTTACAATTTCCCGAAACCGATGGATAAAACTAATATTTCTTATACTGTCCGTATCAGTGCTTTTGGCAGGTACTATTAATATTTTTCTTCTTGATGCTAAAAGAGTAATCAACCTGGTCCTCCTGTCTCCAATTACAGGAAACCTGATAATTACAGCCAATCTTATTCCTGTAACACTTATGATATTCAGACTTCAGTTTTTATTTCATCAACATAATAAAAAAATCACAAAAATCATTATTATAGGAAGTGATTTTTCATTAGCTGTAATTAGTATAGGCCTTTTTATCTATCTATCTATATTCAATCCTTACAATAAAGAAAGGCTGCAGCCTGTTGCAATCTTTGAAAATACTATAATCGACAGCGGAAAAAGAGAAATATCATTTTCCAGTCCTTCACCACTTGGAGAATTCAGCTACAGCAGCACTTCCAATACTGTTAGTATGGATATTTTAGAGACAAATTATACTGTCATTACCAGTACCCCGGAGGCCCCTCCAAAGATAAGTTTAAGTAGCAGAAGCTTCCTTAACAGAAAGCAATATATAATTACTATTGATTCCCTACTGCTGCCCAACAGAATATCTGCAGTATTGGAAGGGGAAAAAGAAATACTTCTTTTTGATTCCAATTTCCAGGTAAATAATCCAGATGGGGAACGGGCAGAATTCCTTATTGGAGCAAATCCTGAACTCCCATTGGATCTTTCATTCACTTTACCTGGTGAATTTAAGGGAGACATGTCTATTAAACTGGAATTTTCAGATTATCCGTCAATGATTAAGCTGGAATCATCACATTTTGACAGTAAATACAGTGTAAATTTTGAAAAAAAAATAAGTATAGGAAAATAAGATTGATAGTTTGAAAATAATCATTTAGGATGATTATTATGAAAAAGAAAAATTTAATTGGCATTTTTGTGCTGATACTGACCTTATCTTTCAGTACAGCGTTATCGGCAAAGGTCGTCAATACGACACTTGGACGTGAATTTATAAAGATTTTCCCCAAATTATCCAATGAATACATAGATCTTAACGGAAATGGTGAATTTGACAGACTTGAAGATATGGACGAAAAAATACCTGATTCCAGTGTAAAAGACGGAATTATTCAGGTCCAGGAAATCCTGGATTTTATACAGGTAAACTTTAGATTTATTAGTATGGAAAAACTCAAATCAAGCAAAGATGCTCTTACTAATGCATCCGGTGATATACCGGAACTGATATCGCTGAACTACTCAAGCCTGATTGATGAAATAATCATGGAAAAAGAGAGATTAGGAGCAAATGATCTCTATCTCACTCCATCAGCAATGAAAGCTGCAAAAGAAAAAATGACTGGATACATTGCAACTATGTTAAACGCATACCGGAAGGAAGAAAAACAGTACGAAGAAGCTTTTTCAAAAGCAAACCGTGAACTATTTCGAATGATTGAAGCAGGGTATCCCCTGCCTGATTTAAACTCTGATGATAAAGAATTGTTAACAAATTTGACAATTCATACAATTATAAAAGAAAAAGAGAGTAATAAAACAAAAGTTTTGGCAGCCATTCGTACTTTGGGAAGATTAAAGGCAAAGCAAGCTATTCCCTACTTACAGGAGTTATTAATATCTCCGGATTATAATATTGAAACTGCTATAGCTCTTGGAAATATAGGAAGTACAGAAGCAAGAAAAATCCTGATGGATAGTTTAAGACTTGAGGAGCCTGGAAAACTAAAAAATACTCTTATTATGGCTCTTGGTAAAACCGGCGGTGATGAAAGTGTAAAACTAATTCTTTCTCTTCTTGATACCGGTGATGATGAGAAAAAAGAACCGGAAACTGAGAAAACTATTGTTTCTTCCCTTGCCAGTTTAAGCAACAGTGGAATAAAAGACAGAAAGGTATACTCTATTTTAACCGAATATCTCAATCATAATGATCCTGAAATAAGAATCCTTGCAATAAGCGGTATTGCAGCGTATAAAACTGCCGCTGCTACGGCTTTGCTTACACCTATTTTAAAGACTGAAAAATCTGAAGAGGTTTTGGTTGGATTAGTTAAATCATTAAGTTCCGATATCAATCCAAGTACTATTTTATCTTTTTCCGCATTATTACAGGATTCGAAAACGTCAGACGAACTGAAAACTGTGCTTATAGATGCTATCGGTATCAATAAGAATGGTTTTAAAGCTGTTGCTCCTGTTGTTACATTCCTGGGAAGTTCAAATAAGGATGTTAGTCTTGCAGCTGCAAATACTTTAGAAAAATTGTATTATCAAAATGCTCCAATAGTAATTGGGGGACTAAGCAGGGGTATAAATTTAAGCACAGACGAGCATTTCCTGACTGTGTCCTCGGACCTTCTTTCACGATTGGCAGATCCCGGTTCTATAGTTACAGTTTTAAATCTTCTGGGATCCACATATCCTGAGGTTAAGAAAAATGCAACATGGACCCTTTACCGAATGAGTCCTGCTGATAATGTAAAAGTAGTAACTGAGCTTCAGAAACTTGTCCCCAGTGAAACAGAATCAACAGAGGTAAGAATAAATGCCGTTAGAGCTCTTGGTTCTATAGGGTATGATTCTTCCCGGCAGGAAGTCTGGAAAACTCTGCTTACTACATTAAAACTTAAAGATTCAAAGTATAGAATGCTGAAGCTCTATGGAATAAAAGCCTTAGGAGAAATGGGTACAGTCAATAAAGATATTACAGATAATCTTACCTCTGTGGCATCCAGAGAGAGTGATGAGACATTAAAAATTGCAGCAGTTAATTCTTTAAGAACACTTTCTTCTACAGATCCATCAGTTGAGAAAGCTCTTATTAATAGCTTTAAACGAAATGATGATGATATATTTAGAATTTCTTTATTGGAAGCTCTGGGTGATATGGGATCAGAGGAAACTTCAAATCTTGCTTCTTTTCTGTTGGAAAAAGATAAACCAGCTGCAATTAAGGAAAGAACAATATATGTTTTATCCCATTTAGGAAATGAAAAATCCCTGTCGTTACTTCTTGATGTTAGTAATGATGAAGAAATATCTGAATATCTTATGGGCACTCTTGAAGATGGTGATAGAGCTGTTCTTAAATCTCTTGTTCAAAGAAGACTTAAAACTGAAACAGATGCAGATAGAATGTCTGTGTTAGAGAATTTAAACAGTCAGTTTGAAAGTTATTAGTAGGGAACAACTAATATTCCATGTGGATATGGATGCATTCTATGCATCTGTAGAACAGGCAGATAATTCTGAGTATCAGGGGAGACCGGTCATAATAGGTGCCAGTCCCGGTCACAGAGGGGTCGTCGCAGCCTGTTCTTATGAAGCCAGAAAGTTCGGTGTCCATTCAGCTATGCCAATTTCTCATGCATACTCCATGTGCAGAGATGGAATTTATCTTCCTGTAAGAATGAGTCGCTATCAGGAAGTAAGTCGACAAATAATGGCAGCTTTTAATGATTTCACCCCTGATGTTATTCAAATATCTGTTGATGAAGCCTTTCTTAATATGACAGGGACAGAGAAATTATTTGGGACCCCGGAAGAAACTGCACATAAAATTAAAGCCAGAATAAAAAAAGATACAAATTTAAATATTTCAGTTGGCATTGCTCACAATAAATTCCTTGCAAAACTTGCTTCTGAATATAAAAAACCTGATGGACTTTACATAGTTCAAAAAGGAAAAGAAATTGAGTTTATAGATACCTTAAAGCTTGGGGATTTATGGGGACTTGGTAAGAAGACTCTGGAAAGACTTGAAAAGATCAATATTACTACTCCAGCTAAACTTCGAAATAAAGAACAATCTGAATTAAAAGATCTCCTGGGAAGCTCATCAGGAGAATTTCTCTATAAAATTGTAAGGGGAATTGATCCCGGGATGTATACTGGAGAAATAAAAAACAGGTCCTTAAGTAACGAAATTACATTTGGAGAAGATACTACAGATGCAGAGGTTTTAAATTTAACTTTACTGGAACTTTCATATAAGGTTATGTTTAGAGTTCTTGAAGATAATGAAAAGGGAAGAACTGTTCAGTTAAAATTAAGATATTCTGACTTTACAACTATAACTGTTCGGGAAACTCATAATTCTCCAATTAATTCAGCCGAAGAATTATTTTCCATAGCAAATAAACTTTTAAATAAGAAATGGAAAAAATCAGAGGCAATTCGTCTTATTGGTCTTGGGCTAAGTTCATTGGAAAATATTAATACACCAGGTCAGATTGAACTGTTTGAAGATAATTATGAGCAGAGTAAAAAAGTTGAACAGGTGGCGTTAGCAATACGAAAAAAAGGAAGTAAACTAACAAAGGCCAGTTTATTAGATAGGAACAAACCGTAGGTCGTAGGGATCGTAGGGGCAGCCACCAGGGTTTGCTCGCAAATCCTGGTGACTGCCCTTACATAATATCTATTTCCAGTCAGCTAATAGTTCTTCTGCTTCCTCAATATTATCAATATCACCTGGTTTTTTATTGTCAAGTTTGTTTAGTTCCACCAGAAGCCAGTTTAAAATAATTACAGCTTCTTCCCTGTCAGACATACTCTTAATACCACTGGAACTGTAGGCAGTTGCTTTTGAGAGATCTACCAGTCCTTCGTAGTACCAGTTTTTTTCCAACTGGGAACTTTTAGAATTAAATTTAACTTTTTCTTTTTTCTGTGCGCTAAGTCGTTTTCTTTCGTTCCATTTTCTATTCCAAAGGTGTTTAGACAGTTCAAGATAATAGGAATAGTCATATGGCCTGTCCGGTTCATCCTGGTTATCAACAGCTTTTCGTCCAAGAGAAACAGCAAAAGCTTTATTTCCAAAAGAAATTACTCCGGGTACAGAATCGTAGAGCATTCCTAAAACATAATAGGAGTCCCCGTGGTTTGGATTGCTGTTAACAGCCTTTTCAAGATCATCTCTCATGTCATCGGCTTTAAAAAGAGAATCGAGTATGCCTTTGGTTTGTCCCCATCTTCCAATATTGGCAGCACGCCAGTAGTAAGCATTATAGTTATCTGCATTGAACGATAAAGCCTCTGTTGCATAATCCCAGGCAATCTGAAACTCAGATAGAAGTTTGTCTTTTGAAGCACCGTCACGTTCCAGCTGATCAGTAATAGCAAGAGCAGCCCTGGACATTCTCCAGAGTATTTCAGATTTTTCGTTATTGCTCCCGGCAGAAGCAAACTCTCCCTCCAAAAGTTTAAACTCTGCCTCATAACCGGCATTTTCATGAAGTTTATCTGCCTCCGCCATTTTTGTATTACCTGCAAACAGGGATACTGCAAGAGTGAAAATCAGCAGTAGTAGTAATATTTTTTTCATATTGTCTCCTTGTGTTTCGGTAGAGACGCACGGCCGTGCATCTTTACAGAAACATGACACGGCGCCTAACAATTTATAACGACCAGTATAACATATATATTTTGCAAATCAATCCGTTCGTAGGGGGCAGAATCCATTTCTGTCCCTAAGGATGTATACCATAAATTTCAACCCGATGATCCAGGAAATCAGAAAAAACCACTTTGGATCCATCAGGAGAAACATCCAGACCTGTAGGCTGGTTACCTCCCCATGTCCAATCTATAATCCGTTTTAACCGTGTATCATATACAAAGATTTTTCCAAAATCCGGACCTTTTTGAAGATATCCACCATTACTGTTGTGACCTCTGGAGGATATAAAGAGCTTTTTACCATCAACAGAGAGTTTTATTGTATTTAGATTGCTCCCTACATAAAATGATCTTTCGACAGTGTCTGTTTTAAGATCCAGTACAGAAACTGTACCCTGATACATATCTGAAACATACAACTTTTCATCTTTTTCTGATACAACTGTATGACGAAGGGCACCATCCCCAAGATCAATATTTTTAACAACTATCTTTTTTCCAATATCAATTTTGTTAATATCCCCGGATGTAAAATTAGCAACATAAAGAGATTTTTGATCTGGAGAAATAGATATTCCCCTTGGAATTCCATTTACAGATATAGTTCCTTTTACCTTATAATTTACAGTATCAATTATCGATATATTTTTACTTGCCCAGTTGGAAATATAAGCTTTGTCCTCATTTTTATTAAGGATTATAACCTTCGGCCATGATCCGCCGCAATTGAAACTGCGCTCATATTTCCAGTTTGCAGTATTAAAAACATGAATCAGTCCTGTTGTCATCTGACTAACCCAGAGTTCATTTCGTGTTTTAAAAAATACAGTTTCTACAAAACCTTTCTTCTCACTCCACTCTACAGGCGGTTTTAGAGTACGGAACAGAATCATATCCTCCAAAGAGTAAATTTCAACCCCTCCTCCATTCAGAAGTGCAACAGCCAGATACTTCCCATCTTCCGAGAACTCTACACTCTTGGGTTGGCTGTCGGTATTTAACATATCCCGATATACAAGAGAAGTTACCACTCGTTCCATTTTTATTTCAATAGGATCCGGATCTGAAAATTCATCAGAGAAAATATATTTATCCCGATATCCCATGGAACGAAGAAAGAGCATATCTGTACCAAAAGGGATAGAATACTCTTTAATATTATTGAAATTAAAGGAAGGGTAAAAAAGCTGATTATCTATATACAGATCATATTCATGTGGAAAAACCTTAAGAACAAGTTTAAGTTGCTCTGATTCAGCTCCGAAAACACTCCAGAACAAAGCAACCAGAAATAATATGACGAACAGACGGGATTTCATACTGTATCAAATTTCTCAGGAGATTCTTCATTAAGAAAGATATTTGTGTATCTTCCTGAAGAAGTACATCTATCTAATCCCGGGAAAAGAACTTCACTGAAGTAAAACAAAACATCCTCCATATCTCTGCTATTTGCAGAAAGTGTATAGCGATAATAACAATCATACCTGGAAAGAACATTTTTCCATTTTGGATCAAATTCCAGTTCGGGATCTGTTAACTTTCTTATTGTGGATCTGAGTCCTCCGAACCATACTCTCTCGATATACATTAAATTTAAACGTTTATCATCATCCATATAGTAGAGTTCAAAAACACCGGATTCTGCAGGAACAGATGCATTTATATCATATTTCTCAGCCTTTTTTATTTTTGACCAGAGAACTGTGAAATAAGCGTCTCCATCTTTTATTCTCTTAATGATTATTGTATCCATTCTAATATGCAGAGTTTAAACCGACATTTAAAAAATCACAAGACCGGAAATCTTTCAGGAGAAGTTATTTCGTGTTTCACTCTGTTCAATCCTGTTCTTTAATTTGAGGGATCATTATTCGAATATTATCTATTTTCACTATTTTATTATTTATTCCCATCATTCTGAAGATGGATTCCTCTGTCAGTATTACTTCAGAACTGCCGGAATCAACTATACTTCCAGCTTTGAGGAGAGTAGCTGTATGGGCAAATCGCAGAGCAATATTTATATCATGAATTGCCGTAATAATAGTTTTACCGCTTTTTTCAGCAAAGTTCTTTAAAATAGTAAACAGTTCAAACTGAAAAAACAGATCCAGGTTATTTGTAGGCTCATCAAGGATTATTATGCTTGTATCCTGAACGAAGGTTCTTGCGAGTATTACTTTCTGCCTTTCTCCTCCACTTAGCTCTCCCAGAGGTCTAAAAGCTAAATCTTCGATATTAAGTTGTTCAAGAATATCAAAAACCTTTTTTTCATCGTTTTTAGTTTCTCTCCACGTAAACCATGGTTTTCTTCCCAGCATTATAAATCAAAAGCAATAATTGCTTTTTCAAAATTAATATACTGAGGAGTATATGAAATAAGTCTTGATTTTTCTTTAAGGGAGTATCCTCTGATATCCATTCCTTTAATAAGAACCTGTCCATGTTCCGGTGTAAGCAATCCGCATATACATTTTAACAAGGTAGATTTACCACTTCCGTTCTCCCCTAAAATAAAGTTTAATCCATTTGAGATAAATTCCGCATTTACAGATTTTAATATCAATCTTTCTCTGTATCTGAAATTTATCTCTTTAAGTTCCACTGTCATACCATACGTTCCTTTTGTTTTCTTATTAGTATGGATATTAAGAACGGAACACCTATAAGGGATGTTATTATTCCAATGGGAATTTCTGTATGACCTAATATTGTTCTTGCAAGAGTATCGGAAAGGGTTAAAATAAATGCTCCTGTAAGGGCTGCAGAGGGAAATAGAATACGATGGTCTGATCCAAAAACAAGTCTTGCAATATGAGGGGCAGCAAGCCCTACAAAACCTATAACACCGGTAAAGCTTACGATTACAGATGTTAGAAAAGCAACTGTAATGATCATTATAAACATAATTTTCTCTGAATGAGTTCCAAGGCTTTTTGCAGCATCCTGACCTGATGAGAGGATGTTCAAATGCCAGGAGAGTCCATAGAGAATTGGATATATAATTACAAGAGCAAGTCCTGCTATTAGTACCTGATTCCACGTTGTCGAACTCAGACTTCCCATAAGCCAGAAAACTATCTGTGAAAGCTGGTCCTTTGTTGCAAGATACTGGAGAAGGGATGCCCCTGATGAAAAAATATACATAACTGCTATACCTGAAAGAATAAGGGATTCGGAATTAAGTCCTTTTATATTTGCAAGCATCAGAACGAAACCAACTGCTGTAAGAGAAGAGATAAATGCAAAAGGAATAATTAATGATGATGATACGAGTACAATAGCAAGAGATGCTCCGAAAGCAGCGGCAGATGAGATGCCAAGGGTATAGGGGCTTACCAGAGGATTCCTGAGAACTCCCTGCATACCTACACCTCCTGCAGATAGAGCTGCTCCGCATATCATAGACATAATTACACGGGGTATTCTAATGTCCCATATTATGGAGAATCTTCCCATTGGTAAAGTTCCCCTTTTTCCTGTTATGCCGGCTTTTACTGCATCTGCAATTTCTCCCAATCCTATGGAAACAACCCCTGTACGTATGGAGACAAATACCAGAAAGAAAAGTAAAAAGAAAGATACTGCCATAGAAACTGCACGTTTACGTGCTCTCTTATTAAGAATATTTCTCTGACTACTGTTCTGGATAAACATAGGTTTCCCTGATTCTGCTCCACTCGTTATTCCCGTAAATAGCAGTGATGTAATTTTTGAAAAGAGAATTTATATCAATAAAATCAGTTTCATAAAAGAGGCTCGCAAGATATGCTACACCTACAGGATAACGTAAACTTATAAAAAGATCAGATTTAACAATATATACCTTTTTATTAATTACTGCATTTACAGTTTGCAGAGAAGGTCTGTCATATATGGATTTAAGCATTACTTTCATGGCATCGGAAGTAATATCTCCGCTTACCCGTCGGATAATAATATCAGGATTCCTGTCTATAATAAATTCAGGATTAAGCTTTGGAGAACTTACCGGCTCATCTGCAGCAATATTGATTCCTCCTGCCAGGACTATAAACTGATGATGTCCTGTTGTTCCAGAGGCACTTTTATAGGGTTTTCTATTTTCATAATAAACTATAGGCTTATTTTTATCTTCTACTTCAAACTCAAGGATTCCCTTCCCGACTATTGAAAGAGTATCTTTCAATACAGACATAATGTAATTTGCACGATCAGATTTGTCGAAAATCTTTCCAAAATTCTCAACTATAAAGGGAAGTCTCTCAGGATTACTGGTAGATTCTATAATAACAGGAATTCCCCTGTTTTCAAGGATTTTCCGTTTTGATTTATCAAACATTAAATCAGCTATTACCAGATCAGGTTCCAGACTCAGCATCATTTCCATATTTGGACTTGAAGAGTTCTTTGCTACAGCCTGCACATATTTTAATGAAGAGGGAAATGTAGAAAAACTATCCCTCCCAACCATTAGATCTGTACACTCAAGGGCCCCGAGAATCTCAGAAAGACCGGAATTAATAGATATAACACGCGTAACAGGCTGTTTAATTATTAACTCTTTTCCTGTGTAATCTTTAACAGTAATATAGTTTCCTAAACTTTTGTCAACAGAAGTTTCTACTTCACTTTTCCCCCCGGCCATTGATATGACCGGAAGGAAAATGATGATTATTAATATAAATAATAACCTGTTTATCATATTTTATTCCTGAAATTGATTGTATACAAGTTTTGCTCTATCTAAAAATATTTTCTGCATTGCAGGATTTGATGCCATTCCATCTGTAATTTCTGCAGGAAGTCCAAGCTGACTTTTAAAAGAATCCTCCTCATCTCCCATTACATCATTTGACATATGATCTCCAAAGGTAAGCATAAAGGCAATAAACCTAATTTTTTTAACAGCTGGATTTGACAGCACTTCTTCCTTTACTTTTGCGAATTCAGGAACACCTTCCATAACAGCAAGGTATGCGTTGTCATAGTTTTCTCTCATATAATTGTCCATCTGGATAAGTTCCGCATTAAACTGAAGTTCTTTTTCGTTCCCATGTGCACAGAAAATAGTGGCTGTATCTGAGGGGTTGCCAAATTGGGGCTCCAGCGCCAGAATTGCATTCTGAATATTTTCGGGATAGTACAGGAGAGGGTGTACATATTTTACATTCAGCCCATTTGTAGGTGAGTCCAGAACTTCTCTGTATTCAGCTCCAACCATATTAAGGAAGTTAATAACCAGGACATCTCTGTAGCCTTTCCCTTTTAAAAAGTCAAAAACTTCACCAATTTTGATTATCGGTATTTCCCGCTCGAATATGGTTGTTTTCCCCTGTTTCTCAAGTTTGTTCACAATGAAAGATGCTGTAAACCCCCAGTAAACATCACTGTCAGGGAAGGTTTTACGAACAGCCGCATCGAAATCTTCCATGTTTTTCTGCCCTGTTTCATAGCTGCTTCCAAAAGCGGCAACCAGAATGACCGGTTTACTGTGGACGGATGCACTGCTTTTCCCGGCAGTTGCACAGCTTACTGTCAGTATCAGAATTCCTGACAGCAGAATGAGTATGACACTCATTGTATTGATTTTTGACATAAAATGTCTCCTTTTCCCATTTATTCGGGATAATGTCTCGGGAAAGGAGCTTACCATTGGCAGGCAATAACTCTCTTTCCTCGAAGAGTGTTATTATGGCAATCAACAGCAGGTCTCCTGACTTGCCGGACATTACTTCTACCTTCCCGGGTTTCCCCAGTGGCTTATTGGAAGCACACACCGGCTTACAGTGACGGGATCGTTCCGGACTTTAACCGGATTCCCTATTAAGATTAAATCACTGCTGATTGTGATAATTTTATTCAGAATGACATTTATTTTCTGTATAGTCAATAAAAAATTTTCCAATTGACAAAAAAAGCAAAAACCTTCTATTTTAAAAGAGACAGAATTAAGCTATGAAAGTACGGAGAATATTTATGCAGAAGGGTTATGTTCAAATATATACCGGAGATGGAAAAGGGAAATCTACTGCTTCTATGGGTTTAATTGTCCGGGCATTGGGAAATGACTTTAAAATATTTTTCGGTCAGTTTATGAAAAATAAAATCTACAGTGAAATTAAAACTCTAAAAAAATTTCCAAAAGCACAGCTGCGACTGGAACAGTTTGGTACAGATCGCAGAGTAGGTGGTCCTGTAAACGAAAAGGACAGTGAAGCGGCTCTGTTGGGAATTGAGCTGGTACAGAAAGAGATGCTTACAGGGGAATACGATCTGATAATTTTAGACGAGTTTAACCTCGCGGCCCATTATAAGCTGATAACAGAGAAACGTATAATCGAATTCCTGGAGAAAAAGCCTAAACATACTGAATTGGTTTTTACCGGTCGTAATGCTCCCAGCTGGCTCATAGAAAAAGCTGATCTTGTTACAGAAATGAAAATGATTAAACATTATTTCAATCAGGGTGTACCGGCCAGAAAGGGAATTGAATTCTAATGACCTATTCTCCTCCCCGTCTGACCATTGGAGCTGTCAGCTCCGGCTCAGGGAAAACCCTTTTCTGTACCCTCCTTGGAAGATTATTAACAACTGAAGGATATACAGTGCAGCCTTTTAAAAGCGGTCCGGATTATATTGATCCTTCCTACCATACCGTTGCCTGCGGTAATATCAGCCGAAACCTGGATACAAGACTGGTTGGAGAAAACCAGATTAGAGAGCTTTTCTACAGACAGGCAAAAAATGCGGATATATCACTTATAGAGGGAGTAATGGGGCTTTTTGACGGTGCAGGAGGTCTTGATGAAAGGGGCAGCACAGCCCATCTGGCTAAGATACTTGCTTCACCGACAATTCTGCTGATTGATGTAGGTGCCATGGCCCGGAGTGCCGGAGCCATAGCTCTTGGATATAAGGAATTTGATCCTGATTTAAATCTGGCCGGTTTTATTTTAAACAAAGTTGCCAGCCCCAGGCATGAAGAAATGGTCCGCGCAGCTATTGAAGCACGGACTGGACTTCCCGTTCTGGGATCAATTCCCAAAGATAAAGAACTGCTTATGCCGGAAAGACATCTGGGTCTTGTTCCAGCCTGGGAAGGAGATAAAATACGTTCCTTTCTTGATAAAAATACGAAAAAATTAAAAGCAGCCCTTAATTTGGATGCATTAATTGAAATCTCAAAATCAGTACCCCATCTTCCCAAACCCATTGTAGAGTCTTCAGAAACCCTTTTTATTAGGGAAAAGAAAAAAGATCTAAGAATTGCCTATGCTCTGGATGAGGCCTTTCATTTTTACTACCAGGATAATCTGGACCTTCTGAAAAATCACGG
>DAOWMA010000130.1 GCA_030643345.1 Spirochaetaceae bacterium | reverse complement strand
TGAGCTGGCATTTTCAAAGCGTGACAATTTGTCACGCTTTCATTTCCTTCTTTTTTTAGTCGTTGTTTGAGTTTTCTCCAATATGCTTGAGGATCAATACTTCCAGATAATATCCCCACTACATCAATAACAGAAAAATACCACTTCTCCTGTTCCTCATCCCAATGGGTTCTTACTTTATGGTTCTGAAATAACTGTATATTCTTCTCTTTGCTCATAACAACCCCTCAACCCTGCTAAGAATAGCTTCACTCTCCTTATCTAAAGCTCTCATCTCTGCAAGGATCTCTCCTGGTTCCCTTAAAGGAGCTTCTTCCGGAGTATTTGGATTCTTTGCTGAAAGGTCAAATGTTGTCTGATCAATATCTTTTATTTGAACAGTCCAGGAATTTTCACTTTCTTCTTTAGTTTTCTGTAACTCAACAAAGTCAGCCAGATCATTTTCATTTAAAGCATTTGTCTTACCAAGGTTTCTATCCAGATTAAGCTGATAAAACCAGGTTTTTTGTGTTGGTTTTCCTTTTTCAAAGAAAAGCACAACTGTTTTTACTCCGGCACCGGTAAATGTTCCACCTGGAAGATCCAGAACAGTATGTAGATTACAACTTGTAAGCAGTTCTTTCCGTAATGCAATTGAGGCATTATCGGTATTGCTTAAAAAGGTGTTTTTAATAACTACACCAGCCTTTCCGCCAGCTTTAAGAATCTTTATGAAATGCTGCAGAAAAAGGGAGGCTGTTTCGCCAGTTTTAATTGGAAAGTTTTGTTGAACTTCGGCCCGTTCTTTACCCCCAAAAGGTGGATTCGCCAAAATAACATTGTAGCGATTTTTCTCCTGTATATCAGCAAGGTTCTCTGCCAGTGTATTTGTATGAATAATATTCGGAGCTTCAACACCATGGAGAATCATATTCATAATACCGATAATGTAGGCAAGAGATTTTTTCTCTTTACCGTAAAAAGTCTTTTTTTGAAGTGTTTCTGTATCTGTTGTAGATAATTTCCTGCTGTCTTTTAGATATTCAAAGGCTTCACAGAGAAACCCTGCGGAACCAACTGCTCCATCGTAAATGGTGTTTCCAATCTCGGGAGCTACTACTTTTACAATAGTTTTAATAAGTGGTCTGGGGGTATAGTATTCGCCGCCATTACGCCCGGCGTTACCCATATTCTTAATTTTACCTTCATAGAGATGACTCATTTCATGCTTTTCTTTATGAGTTCTAAAACGGAGTTCATCTATATAATTTATAACTTCCCGAAGGTTATAACCGCTCTGGATTCTGTTTTTCAGTTCACTGAATATCTCGCCAATTTTGTATTCGATTGTATCGGGGTGTTCTGCGGTAGTTTTGTATTTTTTAAGGTATGGAAACAATACTCCATTTACAAAGTCTATAAGATCATCACCGGTTAATGCATTGTGGTCAATTTTTCCATTATCAAGCTTAGGAGCTGCCCAGACCTTCCATTGATATTCCGGTGCGATAATATTTGTATAAGCCTTCCCGGTTAATTCGGCAGCAGTAGCTTTATCTTTTTCCAGGTCATCAAGATATTTTAGAAAAAGTATCCATGAAGTTTGTTCTACATAATCCAGTTCACTCCCGCATCCGGCATCTTTGTGCAGTATATCGTCTATATTTTTAAAAGTTTGCTCAAACATCTGTTTCCTCTTTTTCTTTCATCCGATATAGACTTGATATTATTAGATTTGTATCAATACATTTTTCAATCGGCCATAATGAATAATATAGTATCCCTCAGTAGAACTCAAGGGAATTAACCGATTTGAGATTCTATAAGAGGGGGTAGCGGAAAAACCGCCCATCCTGCCCGGCGACAGCCGGAAAAGCAGGGTGGAATCAGCGGGTTTGCAGCGAGGGGGAGACTTCCCCCCCTAAGATATAATTATTTCTCACCCCGCATATAGGAGGTAGCCAGGGCACCAGGGGCCCCAATCTTTTTGTTATATTTCTCAATCCAGGTCATAACTACCAGAGCAATTATTGTTGCAAGGTAGGGAAGCATGTTGAGAAAGGAAGCCGGTATATCTGTACCGCTTGCCTGAAGGCGAAACTGTACAGCATTTATTCCGCCAAAAAGCAGTGCTCCCCATATCGCCCTGGAAGGGTTCCACATGGAAAAAATAACTAGTGCAATAACAATCCAGCCTCTTCCCCCTGTTATGTTCTCGGTCCATCCCGGAGCATAGGCCAGGGAAAGATGGGCACCACCCAAAGCGACCAGCATTCCACCCAGAATGGTATACAGATATCTTGTTTTCAATACATCTATACCCATGGCATCAGCAGTCTGGGGATTATCTCCAACAGCCCTTAGATTCAACCCGTTTTTAGTTTTATACATGTAAAACCATGCAATTGGTATAATCAGGTAAGTAATATATGTCAGAAGGTCCTGATTAAAAAAAGCTCCTATTAATGGGACCCCGGAAAGACCGGGTATCGCTATAGGAGTAAATTTCTCTCCAATCAGACCGATCAGATATTTTCCGTTTTCTGCAGGCCCCAGACGCTGACCCAGGAAACTTGCAAAGCCTGTACCAAAAAGAGTAATACTTAAACCGCTTACAACCTGATTTGCACGCATTGTTATTGATAAAAAAGCATGAATGGAGGAGAGTATCATCCCCACAAACATGGCTGCAAGAACAGCCAGAGCAAGAGATCCGGTATAGTATACTGTTGCAAAAGAAGTCACAGCACCCATCAGCATCATTCCCTCAAGACCAAGATTAAGAATGCCGGACCTTTCTGTGTATATTTCTCCAATAGTAGCATACACAAGAGAAGTTCCTGCCCGAAGTGTAATTGCCAAAATTGAGGTTATTAATACTATCATACAGCAGCCTCCTCTTTCCTTGTTATTACTTTAAGCCTGAAATCGGTAAAAAGTGACCCTGCAAGCATAGGAAAAAGAATCATCCCCTGTAGCACAAGTCCCATTGCAGCAGGCAGCCCCATCATCATCTGGACCTGATCTCCACCCACAAGAAGGCCGGCCATAAGCACAGCAACAAATAAGCTTGCTACAGGATTCAACTGGGCCATCCATGCAACAATAATTGCAGTGTATCCATATCCCATTGATAAACCCTGCTGTAATCTGTGAGAGATAGCAGTAACTTCAAACACACCTGCCAGACCGGATATTGAACCCGAAACAAGTAGTGCAATTATTATATTACGGCCTATTTTTACACCCATTACACTTGCAGCCCTGGGATTTCTTCCAATCATCTTAAGCTCAAAACCCCATTTTGTACGGTTTAAAACTACCCACATTATAAACCCGATTATAACAGCAAAAAAAAGACCGTAGTGAGCTCTGCCGGAAAACCTGGTCAACCAGGCTGACTGTGGAAAGATCTTTGTACCGGGAAATCCAAAACCATCAGGATCTATCCATGGTCCATAGTAGAGTCCCTGGGCTATCATAATTGCAACATAGTTGAGCATTAGACTTACCAGAGTTTCATCTACACTCAAAGCTACCTTTAAAACTGCCGGTATCCCTGCCCATAATGCACCGGCTATCATTCCGGCTGCCATAGCAACCGGAAGAACCATCCATGCAGGTATAAAAGGAGACCAGTATAGAGCCACCCATGCAGCAGCAACACCACCAAAAACAAGCTGACCCTCGGCCCCGATGTTCCAGAATCTTAATCTAAAGGCAAGACCAACCCCTACACCTGTCAACATAAGAGGAATTGCCTTTACCAGTGTTTCGGTAAAATTCATCCACGAACCAAAAGCACCCATAAACATACTTGCATATGTTTTAAAAGGGTTAGTTTTGAAAATTACCAGCAATATTCCTGTAAGAAACAGAGAAACAAGAAAAGAAGCAACAGGAACAAGTACTATTGCCTTCTTAGATATAGTATTTCGCTTTTCAAAAATAATACGCATCAGCCCCCCTTTGCCCCGGATTCTTTCAGAGACACTCCAGCCATCATCAATCCTAAACTCTCAATATCTGCAGTTTCGGTATCTACAATACCCATAATTGTCCCTTCGGACATAACTGCAATCCTGTCAGAGACTGAAATTAGTTCCTCCAGGTCCTCAGAAACAAGCAATACAGCCTTTCCATTGTCTCTTTCTGCAATAATTTCTTTTCGAACACTTTCTGTAGCCCCTACATCCAGCCCCCTGGCTGGATATACAGCTATAAGAAGGCCCCGGCAAGCTCCAATCTCTCTGGCAAGAATCGTTTTCTGAATATTCCCACCGGATAAAAATTTTACATTTGTATTGGGAGAAGGAGTAGATATCATAAACAGCTCTATCATACCCTTTGCCAAATTGAAAATTCTTTTTGGATGAAGTAATCCATACTGAGTAAGGGGAGCTTTACGGTATTCCTTCATGGCAAGATTACTTGCCACACTCATATCTCCAACAATTCCCATTGCAACACGATCTGAAGGTATGTGACTAACTCCGGCCTTTATTAAATCGATAGGAGCTTTATTGGTCATATCTTCACCCTCAACAAAAATATGGCCTTTTAATACCTTATGAAGACCTGTAATTGTCTCTGTCAGTTCCCGCTGTCCATTCCCTGCTACACCTGCTATACCCAGAATTTCACCTGCCCGTATAGAAAAGGAAACATCTTTCAAAGCTTCTATACCCTTTGAATTTAATGCACTTACATTTTTTACCTCAAGACGGACTTCTCCAGGATTACACTTTTTTTTCTCAATTCGAAAAAGGACCTCTCTGCCGACCATCAAATTAGCAAGATCTTTTGGATTTGTATCCCTGGTCCTGACAACACTTACAAGCTTACCTTTTTGAAGGACCCGTACCCAGTCGGAAAAGTTCATAACCTCATCCATTTTATGGGTAATAAAAATTGCAGATTTTCCTTCTTTAGTCATTTTTTTTACTATTTCATTAAGCTCATTTGATTCCTGGGGAGTTAATACTGCAGTAGGTTCATCCAAAATAAGAACTTCTGCCCCACGATAAATAAGTTTAAGAATCTCAACTCTCTGCTGCTCACCTACACTCATCTGCCATATGTATGCATCCGGATCAACCTTTAAACGGTAGTGATCAGAAATTTCATTTATTTTTTTACCAACTTTTTTCATATCAAGTACAAAATTTTCACTATCAAGGCCAAGTATAACATTTTCTGCAACAGTCATAGTACTTACAAGCTTAAAATTCTGATGAACCATACCTATACCCAGATGCATTGCATCCCGGGGAGAATCAATATCAACAGCTTTTCCATTAAGTATTATTTCACCTGAATCGGGTCTGGTAAGCCCCGAAAGTATATTCATAAGTGTACTTTTCCCTGCCCCGTTTTCTCCAAGCAAAGCAAGAACTTCACCCTTAAACAGTTCAAGATCCACATCCTCATTTGCAAGAACACCTGGAAATTGCTTTGTGATTTTCTTCATCTCAAGAATTGGTACCGGTTGTTTCTCTTCCATGAAAATTATCCTTCTACAAAAAAATAGCCCGGAAAATCCGGGCCCCAAATCTAAAGTATGGATTTAGTTTCCGACTTTCCCAATAACACCATCAACAAAGAAGCCCATACCAAGCATGGCACCATCTTCCATCTTCTCACCAGCCGGCACTACTACATTTCCATCCTGGTCCTTAACTTCACCCCAGAATACATCCCAGGATCCGTCAACAATTTTTGCCTGTTCTACTGCTACCATATCTTTAACATCCTGAGGAACCTTAGGACTGAAGCCTGATAACTGAACAACACCTTCTTTAATACCACCCCAATAGGAATGAGATTTCCAGGTACCGTCAACAGCATCTTCAACTGTTTTTACAAAGTAGGAACCCCAGTGCCATTTGGGACTGACAAGAACAGAATCACCAACAAATTTGCCCATATCAGAATCATAACCAACACTTACAAGCCCTCTTTCCTGAGCTGCTTTCTGTGGTTCTGTAGTGTCCTGATGCTGGGTAATCAGTTTTACTCCGGAGTCAAGAAGTGCTACAGCAGCTTCTCTTTCTTTTACAGGATCATACCATGTATTTGTCCAGACAACTTTTACCTGAGCAGTAGGATTAACTTTCCTTACCCCTAAAGTAAACGCATTTATACCTCTTACAACTTCAGGGATAGGGAAAGCAGCTACATAACCGATGCTTTCTCCCTGACCAATTGCTTTTCCTGCAACAATACCGGAAAGGTAACGCACCTGGTACATCCGGCCAAAGAAAGTTGCCATATTGTCCGCTGTTTTATACCCTGA
>DAOWMA010000191.1 GCA_030643345.1 Spirochaetaceae bacterium | reverse complement strand
TTCATTTTCCTTTGCAAATTTTTCTTTCATATCAACTCTGTATTTCTTCATCTTATTTTGAAGCTCACTATCCCCACTGTACAAAAACTGAACAGCAAGAAGTGCAGCATTTGATGAATTATTAATTCCCACAGTTGCTACAGGAATTCCCTTCGGCATCTGTACAATGGAAAGAAGTGAATCCATTCCATCCAGAGCAGCCTTAAGCGGTACACCTACAACAGGAATGGTTGTAAGAGAGGCAATTACCCCGGGCAGATGGGCAGCCAGCCCTGCTCCGGCAATAAAGCAGCCGACACCATCCGCTTCCAGCTTTCTAATTTGTTCCCGGAGTAACTCAGGCGCCCTGTGGGCAGAAATAATATGAGCGCTCCAGGATACACCAAACTCATCCAGTACCCTTCCTGCATTTCTCATTACATCTTTATCTGAACTACTTCCCATAATAATTCCAACTTTCATCTTATAAATACTCCTTACAGCAACTTGTGCTGTTAAAAAACTAATAATCAAAAAAAACCGCAACCAGACTACCAGAGGCAATCGGATAACGGTTTTTCTTACGTAACAATTATCAAAATTATTACGTAAATTGAGACCTCACCTGAATCACCCATAGTAGAAGGATTTAAGGTCCCTCTGTAGAAACTGCCGGTCCATATCACCAGCGTTATACGGATGAAATACTTAAAAAGTATTTCAGTTATACAAAATAATTAACCCCGGACTCAAAGATCTTCTGGTCCTTATCTCCGGGTACATTTATACCTATAAAATCTCCTGTTCTTTCGGAATGCCCCATCTTGCCCATAATTCTGCCGTCCGGATTTGTCAGCCCTTCAACTGCAAAGGCAGAACCGTTAGGGTTAGCAGGATACTGCATACTTACATTGCCATCTAAATCTACATACCGGCTGCTTATCTGCCCACATTCAAAAAGTTCTCTAATCTCCTCATCTTTTCCAATAAACCGTCCTTCCCCATGGGAAACAGGAACTGTATGAATCATCCCCTGATTAAGGGAAGAATACCACGGAGAAAGGGTAGATACAACACTTGTTCTGACCATTCTGGAAACATGACGACCTATTTTATTAAAGGTCAAGGTTGGTGCATCAGACGACATATCCCTTATTTCACCATAGGGGAGAAGGCCAAGTTTTAAAAGGGCCTGAAAACCATTGCATATTCCAAGAATAAGGCCGTCTCTTTCATTTATAAGATCCATCAGTGCATCCGCGATTTTGTTGTTTCTAAAAACTGATGCAATAAACTTTCCGGAACCATCCGGCTCATCTCCTGCACTGAAACCACCCGGGATCATTACAATTTGTGATTCTCTGATATCTTTTGCAAGAATGGAAAGAGATTCCTCAATCTCATGAACTTGCTGATTGCGAAAAACAGGGCTTTTGATAACTGCGCCTGCCTTAGTAAACTGTCTGGCTGAATCGATTTCACAATTTGTTCCGGGAAACACGGGAATACAGACCTGTGGTTTAGCGTTCTTTAACAGGTTTGGCTTTAACAGCTTTGATCCTTCAATTCTTTTAACTCCTTCAGCTCTCTCGAAAAGCTCGGGGACCGGAGTGACAAGGGTATCATCGGCATGATGTGTGGGAAAAACATCTTCCAGGGGACCTGACCATGCTGAAAGGGCATCTTCCAGAGGTATCACTATATTATTACTGCTTATTTTTTCCCCTGGAACTGTTACTCCAAGTTTATGGATACTAACCCCGACCGGGACCTTAAGTTCAGGAAATTTATCTTTTAATTCAACAATTACTGATCCGTACATGGGTTCAAAAAAATCAAAACTGTCCTCCAATTCTATCCCAATCATGTTGCCGAAACACATTTTGCTTATGCATTCAGCAATTCCACCAAAACGCACAGAATGGGCTGCGGATATCTTTCCATCTTTTATAAGAGTATGCAGAAAATCCAGATTTGATTTCATTATTTCAAAATCAGGAAGTTCATCTTTATCCCTTTGTACAACCAGAATAACAATATCACTGCCCGTTTTCTTAAATTCCGGTGAAATAATATCAGAAGCTTCTCCAACTGATACTGCGAAAGCAGCAAGAGTTGGCGGAACAACCAGGTCATTGAAAGATCCTGACATACTGTCTTTCCCGCCAATTGCAGGAATTGACAGTTCCTTCTGTACTTTCAGGGCTCCTAAAAGAGATGCGAACGGCTTGCCCCACTTTAGCTTGTCACCACCAAGGTTTTCAAAATATTCCTGAAGTGTAAGACGGATACGATGGGAATCACCTCCGGCAGCAGCAATCTTTGTCACTGCCTCTACTATGGAATAAACAGCCCCATGGTAGGGACTCCATTTACCAATATCAGGAAGATATCCCTCACTCATCAGACTAACAGTAGAAGTATCCACATCATAAACGGGAATCTTTGAAACCATAGCCTCCAAGGGAGTAAGCTGATATTTTCCGCCAAATGGAAGTAGTACCGAACCGGAACCTATGGTAGAGTCAAAACGTTCACTTAAGCCCTGCAGACTGCATACATTAAGGTCCCCAAGAATCTCCATCCATTTATTGTACAGGGTTTTAGGATTATCTCTCTCAGTTCCACACTTCTCTGTCCGATCAGCAAAAAAACTTCTGTCTGAAGGAGCCTTTACTGTAATATCTGTCCGGGCTGTAACACCCCCTGAATCCAGAAAATCTCTGGAAAGATCAACAATAAGTTTATCTTCCCATTCCATTTGAAGACGATTTGTATCAGTAACAACTGCTACCCTTGTGGCAAGAAGATTTTCCTCTGCAGCCAAAGAACAAAAAAGATCTTCATCATTAGCGGCTACAACAACTGCCATTCTTTCCTGTGATTCGGATATGGCAAGTTCAGTGCCGCTAAGACCCTCATATTTTTTAGGTATTCTGTCAAGATTAATTACAAGTCCCTCTGTAAGCTCCCCAATTGCAACACTTACACCACCGGCACCAAAATCGTTGCAGCGTTTTATCAGTTTTGCAGCTTCCCCGTTTCTAAAAAGCCGCTGAAGCTTTCTTTCTTCCGGGGGGTTCCCCTTCTGGACCTCCGCCCCGGCAGTCTCCACAGAATCTTCATTGTGCACTTTAGAGGAACCAGTTGCACCACCGCAGCCATCTCTCCCTGTCATACCTCCAACCAGGATAACCACATCTCCCTCAACCGGAGTACTGCGGACAACATTGTCCTTAAGGGCCGCTCCTATTACTGCTCCTATCTCCATCCTTTTTGCAATAAAACCATCATCGTACACCTCCCGGACATGACCGGTGGCAATACCAATCTGGTTTCCATAGGAACTGTATCCGGCGGCCGCTCCCAGAGTTATAACTCGCTGTGGAAGCTTCCCCTTCAGGGTCTGATCCATCGGAACAGTAGGGTCTCCGCTTCCAGTCAGCCTCATAGCCTGATATACATAACTACGCCCGGAGAGGGGGTCACGAATAGCACCCCCAAGACAGGTGGCAGCACCTCCGAAGGGTTCGATCTCTGTTGGATGATTATGAGTTTCGTTTTTAAACATAAGAAGCCATTTCTGAAAATCATCTCCAACCTTAACATCTATATTGATACTGCAGGCATTTATCTCCTGGGAAACATCAAGATCTTCCAGTAAACCTCTTTTTCCAAGGTCCTTCATCCCGATAACAGCCATATCCATAAGGGTAATATCCCTTGATAATTCATCAGTACCATAGACATATTTTCTTGTCTTCAGATACCTGTCATATGTTTCTTCTATAACCCTGGTAAACCGTCCTTCGGTCATCGAAACCTCATCAATACCTGTCGTAAAGGTTGTATGCCTGCAGTGATCAGACCAGTAGGTATCAAGCACTTTAAGTTCGGTAGGGGTGGGATCTCTCTTCTCTTTATTACTAAAATATTCCTGGCAAAAATTCAGATCAGCAAGACTCATGGAAAGGGACATATTTTCATGAAACACCTTAAGGGAAGCAGAATCCATTTTTATGAACCCCTGGATAGATTCCACCTCTTCCGGGACACCTACCAATTCCGGTCTGAGCTTATCCTCACTCCAGGGACTTCCCTCTTTTGAATCAACACTATTGATAAGATAGCTTTTAATCCTCTCCAGATCTTTTTTACTGATATTTCCCTTTAGAATATAGACACGGGCAGTATTTATATCCTGCCGGGACCCATGTGTTAAAAGCTGAATACACTGGGCAGCCGAATCAGCCCGCTGGTCAAACTGCCCGGTTAGATAAAGAACTGCAAAGGCTGTCTCATCATGCATCATTGGAAAATCATCCTGATAAAGATTATCTACAGGAGGTTCAGAGAGAATTGTCCTGCAGATTTTCTCATACAGCTCCTCGCCGGGATCTTCAAAGTCATAGCGATTAAGAATTCTCAAGCCTTTTAGATCAGAAATATTAAGCTGGTCTTTAAGCTGATTAAGTAAATTAATAGATTGAGTATTGTAGTTCTTTTTTTTCTCAACAAAAACGCTTTTCATTTATTCCACCCTTCATCAATAAGCTTTCTCAATTCTTCATCTCTTGTTTTTAAACGCTTAAAGTACTGTGCCGGATCTTTTGACTCAACCAGACGGTTTCATCTTCATATCGGGCTTCAATACTCTGCTCTCCGCTTTGAGCTGTAATAACTCAATTTGCTCAGAATTACCCTCTGCACAGAGAATTAAACCTATAGGCAGGTTTTCATCAGATTCCATCTCATTTTGTTCAAGCCATCTTAAATACAGTTCCATTTGACCTTTATATTGAGCTTTAAACTTTCCAATTTTTAGATCAATAGCAATAAGTCTTTTCAATTTTCTATGATAAAAAAGCAGATCCAGTTCAAAATCCGCATTATCTATAATCATTCTTTTTTGTCGGGTTATAAAAGTAAAACCACTGCCTAATTCCAATAAAAAGCTTTCTATATCCCTAATAATAGATGCCTCTAAATCGCTCTCAGAATAGGTATCTTTTAGATTTAAGAAATCCAGAACATAGTGATCTCTGAAAACAAGATCAGGAGTTAGCTTATCATCTTCTTTCTAAGCCTTTATTTCTAATTTAACC
>DAOWMA010000148.1 GCA_030643345.1 Spirochaetaceae bacterium | reverse complement strand
CTGATAAATATGATGTAATTCTGGCAGGAGTAGGCGGGCAGGGAGTTCTTTCTGTTGCCGCGGTAATTTCCATAGCTGCCATGAAAGATGGTTATACTCTCCGGCAGTCCGAGGTCCATGGAATGGCCCAGCGAGGTGGTGCGGTCCTCGCCCATATGCGAATATCCAGATCGGAGATTGTAAGTGATCTTATACCGAAGGGTATGGCAGATGTAGTTCTCAGCATGGAACCGCTGGAATCTCTTCGATATGTTGATTATCTTAAACCGGAAGGCTCTCTGATATCCGCAGCAGCTCCTTATGAGAATATTACTGATTATCCTGATATGGATGAGATTAATAATAAGATAAGCAGCCTGAAAAATGCAAAAATTATCGATGCAAAGACTCTTGCAAAGGAAGCCGGTACAATAAAAGCTGTGAATATGGTTATGGTTGGAGCTCTTTCTACTAAAATGGATATTAAAAAAGAAAGTATTGAAGAAGCAATAAAAGATATTTTTTCTGCAAAGGGACAAAAGATTATAGAGGCAAATCTTAAAGCTGTAGAATTAGGTTCCAGGCAAATGGATAATCAGAAAAATGGGGATATGCAGTGAGTATCACTGAAGATCTAAAGCCGCTTTTTTATCCTGAATCAGTTGCTGTAATCGGCGCTTCCAGTAATCCTGATAAAGTCGGAAATATTATACTTGGCGTTCTAAAAAAGACAGTCAAAAACCTATACCCGGTACATCCCAAAGCAGAGGAAATCCTGGGATTAAAAGTTTTTAATAAAATTGAGGACCTTCCGGATAATATCAGTATGGCTGTGGTAACAATCAGCGCGAGTCAGACAGTAGAAGCTGTAAGATCATGTGCAGAAAAAGGGATACAGATTATTGTCATAGTGTCCGGAGGTTTCGGTGAGATTGGAGGAGAAGGTACAGCCCTTGAAAAGGAATTAGTAAGTATTCACAAAGAATACGGAATTAGATTGCTTGGTCCCAATTCCCTTGGAATATTTCTTCCTGAAACAGGTTTAGATACAATTTTTGTTGAACATGGTGATAAAGCCCTTTCAGGTGGCGGCGGCATTGCATTTATAACACAAAGCGGCTCGGTGGGTACGGAAGCTCTGGGACTTGCAAGCAATACAGGATTTGGAATGAGAGCCTTTGTAGGGGTTGGTAATAAAGTAGACCTTACAGAGACTGACTTTCTTAACTATTTTGCAGAAGATAAAGAAACAAATTGTATTGCTTTTTATAGTGAATCAATAGATGACGGTAAGATTTTTCTGGAAAAAGCACGGGAAGTATCAAAGAAGAAGGCAATTGTAATTCTAAAAGCCGGAAGAACTGAAGCAGGACAGTCTGCTGTAAGTTCACACACAGGAAAATTAGCTGGTTCTGACAAAGTAGTCAGCGGGGCTTTTCGTCAATATGGAATACAGCGTGCATATGATGAAGAAGAAATATGTGATGCTTCCAAGTCCTTATCTATGCTTCCAATACCAGACGGGAACAAGGTTGCTGTAATAACTGCAGCCGGTGGTTATGGTGTTATGTGTACTGATTACATAGAACAGAAAGATGCAGGAATAAAACTGCATCTTGCAGAGTTCTCTGAAAAAACTACAAAAAAACTTAATGAGGTAAATCTTTCTTTTGCTTCTACAAAGAACCCGGTTGATATTACGGCAAGTGCGGGAGATGAAATATATGTTGATACTTTGGAAGCAGTACTTAAAGATGAAGGTGTGGATATTGTTATATGTCTTACCTTTTTTACCCCGCCGGCAATTACAAATGATCTGGTGAAAAAGATTTCAAATAAGGCCCTTGAATTTAATAAACCGGTTATTACTTTTGCTCAATACGGCCCTTATACTAATAAGTATTTAAAAGAGTTCTACGATCTTGGAATGGTTGGATTTTCCTCTGTATACAGAACTGTCCGGGCAGCAAGATTTCTTGTTGAAAGATCGGATATTCTTAAGACGTTTGGAGAAGACAATGAGTAATAATAATTGGATAGATGGCTTGAATATACCTGGTAAGCCGGATGAATGGGAAGTAAAAGAACTTTTTAAAGCTTATTCTATCGAAACACCTAAAGGAATACTGCTCAAACCTGGAATGGAGTTTACGGGAACTGAATTAGAGCAGCCTTTGGTAGTTAAGGTGTGTGATTCAAAAATACTTCATAAATCTGATATTGGAGGAGTGAAGCTTAATGTAAAAAAGGATTTCGGGAAAGTAATTGCAGAGATGAACCACTCCTTTCCGGATAGTAGTTTGCTGATAGAAGAAATGGTCCCATATTCAGGTCTGGAATTTATAATAGGTGCCCTTGTAGACCCTGATTTCGGTCCGGCCCTTATGGTCGGGGCAGGAGGAATCCTGACTGAGCTTTATAAGGATGTTACTTTTAGACTGGCTCCTATAAGTAAAATGGAAGCACTGCGAATGCTTAATGAGTTAACAGTTTCAGAGGTCCTTACTGGTTACCGGGGAAGTAAAATGGATATATCCGCCCTTGCAGACCTGATTGTCTCCGTAGGTACTCTGATAACGGAATTAGGAAGCAGTTTTAATCAGCTTGATATAAACCCTGTGGTATTTTCGGATGGGAAATGGGTTGCATTGGATGGTATGGCTATACTGAATCTCTAGTTATTCAGGTTTTTAGATATAAAAAAAGGTCCCACTTTTTAAAAGTGGGACCAAGCTCCCTCGGACAGACTCGAACTGCCGACCTAGTGGTTAACAGCCACCCGCTCTACCAACTGAGCTACAAGGGAACGTCATTAAGACCTGTGTAATCTACACAATCAGGGATGTTATGTCAATCTATGATGGGAAATATTGTTGGAAATAAGACAATTAATTGACAGGGAAAGGAATTCCCCCCCCACATTTTGAGCATTTTCCATTTATTATCCCTGTGGTTGAAACTGAGTAACCTTTACGTGATACAATAGTATTCCCGCATTCAGAGCATTTTGTATTTATTTCTTTAAGCCCGACATTTCCGGGATAAACAAAATTAAGAATATGTGATGCTTTTTCTGTAAGGGAAAGAACGGAATCAATAGAAGTGGGTGGAGTTTTGTATTTATAAACAGGGTAATAGCAGGAGAGGTGAAGAGGAATATCTGTATCTATATCTGCAAGAAACTCAGCGATAGACATAATTTCTTTTTCTGAATCATTTTCGCCCGGAATAACAAGGGTAGTTACTTCAAGGTGTGTAAGTTCTGATGCAAGCCTGATAAACTCTTTTACCGGTTCAAGACTGCCTCCAATTTTATGGTAGAAGCTTTCGGTAAAAGATTTTAGGTCGACATTTACCCCATCCATCAGGGAGAGCAGCTCCTTAGCGGGTAATGGATTTAGATAACCATTAGTTATCAATACATTCCTGATGTTATTGGAATGAGCAAGCTCTGCACATTCCATAATGTATTCGAAATGTATTACAGGTTCAGAATATGTATAGGCAATAGAAGGAATGCCTTCATTAACAGCTAATTGTACAAGTTCCAGGGGGGGAGTGTATTTTTTGCTTTTTACGGATTCAGTTTCCTGGGAAATTTGATAATTTTGACAAAAAGGGCAGTGAAAATTACAACCGTAAAACCCTGCAGAAAGGATGCTTGAACCCGGGTAATAATGGTACAGAGGTTTTTTTTCAATTGGATCAATATTTAATGCTGAAAGTAAACCATAAAAAGGAAGTTCAAGCTTCATATTTTCGTTTTTTCTTATAGAACAAATACCATACTGTTCATTAGAGATTACACAGTTGTGGGGGCAGAGGTTACATATCAGCTTTTCGTGGACATCCTCTGAATAAGCCATTATTGTTTATGTGTATCTGTTTCTTTGAGTATCTGATGAAGGAGTTCACTGTCATTCATAAATCTGAGGGGTTCATCAACCTCAAAGGGTTCATATCGAAGCCCAAGACTTCCTTTATTAATCCAGAGTTTGACCATCATAAGGTTCTCACCGCTATCAGTTGCAATCCCCGGTAAATCATCATAATGGACTATATCCTGAATTCTAAATTCGTAGAAAACTGTATGTGAAGTAAATGGATCTGTTACCAGAAGTAGTTTTTCCTGATCGTAAGGGTGCTTTCTTGCTGATCCTGTAAAACTAACAGCACAATTTCTATAATCAATTTTAGATTTGTACTTTGTGATGTTATAGAGTGGCTGTGTTTCAATATACTTAGTAATACTCATAAATTACCCTCCGGGATGGAGTAACTTACCCAGTTCACGTTCCGGTATTTCGTGAAAATACTCCATCAGTTCATCTTTCAAATCCTGATCCAGATTGTGGAATCCAAGTGAAAGAAAATTATTATTTCTAATAACTGTCACTGATATTGTATTAAAAGTTTCTTTTAACCGCAAGGTGCAATTGGTTAATAATGTTCCTTCACGTATATCCTGGGTAATATGGGGAGCTTCAGGAAGAAAACTGATGCCGCCAAGTGAAATATCTGTTATTTCACCAGTTATTAGAGATGTTGAGAGCGGATGTGTAAAAATAAATTCAAGGTCCCTGGTAACTGTACTTAAGTAGCGTCTGCTTATTCTTTTATCATCAATTACATTATTACGGCTGAAAATATCCTCCAGCTGACCTAAAACGTCCGGGTCCTCAAGGTTATCAGAGACAATACCGTTTACTTCCAATGTGCTTGCTTTGGTGCTTTCCTCTGCAGGGAAATGGTCACCTTTGAGTAAAATGAATACTGATTCATTTTTTGTAAAAAAACTACGTTGTACAGTGATAAAAGGTTTCCAGTGCCTTGGAAAATCCACTGCACTGAAAATTACAAGATCAGGTTTAATCTCTTCAATATTGTCTATTGCTTTAATAGGGTTCCTGTAATGAATAAAATCAAATCCTCTCGGAGCCAGATGCCGTAATATTTGATCTTTTGTAGTATCCTGTTCAATGACCAGCAGTACTTTCACTATCTGGTACCAATATTTTGAACTTCGTAGTTGTATATCGACCATATACTTCCAAATCGGTGTAAATAATAAGTATATTTCTTATATTCTGTGATATCAGAATAAATAAACTCTTCATTTACTTCTACTGTCGCTTCACTTTGGGTATAACTGGTTTTTAGAATTTCAAAGGATGACGGTCTAAGGAGGATATCATTGTCAACAAGATTATTATTAAGTTCATTTTTGTATTCCTCAATCATTTCCATTTGTTTCTCTTCAGACAGCCTGTTGTACTGGTGTTTACGGTCAGAGTGATTAAGAAGAAGAGATTCTATATCAAGATAAAGAAAGTACTTATTCCAGGAACTTTGTTGTCTTGCCTCTATAACGTATTTTACTACTTCATCAGGAGGCATTGAAATCATTTCAAGAATTTCACCGGTTTCAATATCAATTTGCTCCTGAAAATCCGGAGTATCAAAAGAAGGCCTGACAGAAAGTGTAAGCTTATTTGATTCAATATTTACTGATTCATACCCTGACTGAAACTCGGGATAAAATTTAGACTGGATTATATAAATTCCACTTTCATTAATATCAACATAATCGTTAAGGTGGGTAATAAAAGCATATTCCTCACCAGGAAGAAGAGTAATTTCCCGATAAAATACAGGGTTATTTGTACGATTTCTTAAAAAATATTGATCTGACTCACGAACAGCAATATTTGTTAGGGTTTTTACATTGAACTTAAAATTAAAAGAACGGATTTCTGCAGAATTAAAAGAAAAACTGTCTGCAGAGTTATTTATTATTCTAATCTG
>DAOWMA010000222.1 GCA_030643345.1 Spirochaetaceae bacterium | reverse complement strand
TCTCTACACCATTGCTGCAAAATTTGGGATTCAGGCGCTGACACTACTGACAATAAGCGACAGTATGTTGGACGGGAGCCAGATAAGTTCAGAGGACAGGGAAAATTCTTTTACTGATATGATGGAAATTGCACTAAATACACTTGTATAATGCTTACTGGAGCCAGGATTGAATACTGTTGTTAAACACCCTAAAATAATAATTATAATTATAGCTATTGTTACTCTTTTCTTTTCATGGCAGCTTATTTATATAAGTCTGGATAATGATGTACTTTCATTTATTCCAGATGATAATCCGGAAGTAATTAAGTATTATAACTCCGAAGAACAATTTGGAAGTGACAGGGTATTTGCAGTAGCTGTAGAAACTACTGTTGGAACTATTTTTACCCCTTATTTTATAGAGTTGATTTCCAGTTTAACAGAAGATTTCGGGAATATGGATTACGATATAGAGGTAAGCTCATTTGCTAATACAAACTATATCGAAGGGACCTCCTATGGAATTGAAGTAAAACCTATGCTTGAAGAGTATTTGGGAACAGCAAGTGATATTCTTAAATTAAAAGAACGACTCCTCTCCTGGGAACTTTATGAGGGCTCCCTCTATTCAAAAGATTTTACTTCTGCACAAATTCTTGTCAAACTAAACTCAGTCCCGACAGACGAGGAAAGGGATGGTATTTATACTCATATACGTAATTCCCTGATTAATATCAATAATCCATCTATCAACTGGTATATAACCGGCCTCCCGGCAGTTACGTATCTTATCAGCAATAATATGGAAGCTGATCTTATTAACCTTATACCCCTTGTTCTGCTGGTTGTAATATCCACTCTCTACTTGTCATTCAGAAGATTGGGTGGTGTTATACTACCCCTGCTTACCATAATTATCAGTATAGTCTGGACACTTGGATTGATGTCGTTCCTCAGGATTTCACTATCCATGCTTGATACAATAACACCCGTCCTCCTTGTTGCAGTGGGAAGTGCATACGGAATCCACATAATCAGTCACTACTATGATGAACTCAAGTTAAAAAACTACAAGCTCAGCTATTCTGAACATAAAAAACTGGTATTATCAGTTGTGAAGCGTATTGGGAAACCTGTTCTTCTTGCCGGACTGACTACAGCAATAGGATTCGGCTCTCTTATTGCCAGTGATGTTATTCCAATAAGAACATTCGGAACATTTACTGCAATCGGTGTAATTATAGCACTTTTCATTTCAATAACCCTAATTCCTTCATTACTGCTTCTGCGTCACAAAGGTCTTAAAACATCAAATATAAATACATTTGGTAACGATACGGCAGTATTTAATATCTTATACAATTTTTTCCACCGTCATACTGTAAGGGTAATTCTACTTTTTATTATTATTAGCGCCGCAGGTATTTATGGTACAAATAAAATTGATAAAGATAATGTTCTGGTTGAGTATTTCAAAAAAGATACTGAAATTCGTACAGCAGATAATTTTCTAAATAATAAATTCAATGGAACTACCTTTTTTGAAATTATCGTGACAGGAGAGAATCCCGGTGATCTTACAAATCCCGATATTCTTCTTGCTATGGATGAATTATCTCTCTTCCTGAAATCAAAATACCCCGAAATTACAAAGATTGTATCTTTTACTGATTTAATAAAAAAACTGAACCAGGCTATGAACTATGCAATTCCTGAAGGACCTGATTCGGATAATTTCAGTGACACAAAATCTGATTTCTTAAATAAAGACAGTAACGGATTCAGCAGTTTTTTCCTGGAAGAAGAAAGGCCTCCGGAACCTATGTATAATTTACAGGCAGCTGCTGCCAACGATGAAAAACCGGATTATAAATCCCCCATTTCGTATAATGATTTTTTACAAATTATGAACAAGGCATATCTTGAGTCTGACAATATTCAAATAAGTGCAGATGAATTGATAAAATCATTAAACAGAGAACTGAACTACAAGGGAGCTGCCTATTATGAAATACCGTCAGATCCGGCAAAATATTCTCTTCAGTCCAAAGAAGAATTAAAAAATCTAATAGCCCAGTATCTGCTCCTTTTTTCCGGGAATCTAAGCTCTTTGACAGATGATGATATTGAACCAATGAAGACCAGAATACTGGTACAGCTTAATGATACAGGAACTGCAATTGCGAAAAGTGCTGCAGATGATGCTGATGTATACGCCCAAACCAATTTCCCCGACGGATATACCCTGGAAACTGCAGGAACCGCAAAAATCATGCATATTCTTACCAGCATGGTAACAGATTCGCAAACACGAAGTATACTTATTTCGCTGGTTCTGGTATTCTTCACACTGATTATAACCCATAAATCCATTGCAGCCGGATTAATTGGCATACTTCCAATAGGATTTACCGTATTGATTAATTTTGGTGTTATGGGTATTTTTGGAATTCGCCTGGATATATCAACTTCAATGGTAGCCGCAGTTTCAATTGGAATAGGAATTGACTACACAATACACTATCTTAGTTATTATCATTTTGAACGTCTTAAAACTGATAATCTTGAAACAGTAACCCGGAACACCCTCTCGGGTGCCGGTAAAGCTATTATTTTTAATGCTGTTTCTGTTGCATGCGGTTTTCTGGTCCTTTTATTTTCGAAGTTTAATCCGCTAAACTACTTTGGATTATTAGTTGCAATAACCATGGTTACTTCCAGCACAGCATCCCTAACAGTGCTGCCGATACTTCTGGAAATATTTAAGCCTAAATTTATAAGTAGAAAAATATAGATAAGAGGAGAAATCTCAATTGAAAAGATATTTATTATTAATACTGTTAGTTACTGCACTTGTAACAGATATTACAGCCCAATCCAATGGAAGAGAAATAATGGAGTTGGTACAGAAACAGGAGCGCGGTACATCAACTCATATCCTGATAAAACTGGAGCTTATTGATAAAAGAGAGAATATCAGCTCAAGAATTCTGGAACTGTACAGCAAGGTGAATTCTGAACACAAGATGAATACAATGATTGTTTTTCACAGGCCGGCATCTGTAAAGAATACGCGCTTTCTTTCAATAGGTCACATTAATAAAGTCCCGGAACAGTGGATCTATTTGCCTGCTCTAAAAAAAACAAGAAGAATTACTACCAGCGATGCAGATCAATCTTTTTTTGGAACTGACTTCACTTATTCTGATATGGGAACGGCAAATATTGATAAATCATCTTTCCTGTTTCTTAGAGAGGAAACTCTGGACGGAATTCAATGCTGGGTGGTTGAATCCGTTCCAAACAATCCTGCCGGAAGTGATTATTCAAAAAAAATCAGCTGGATCAGCAAAGAGATGATTATCCCGATCTATATAGAAATGTTTGACAGACAGGGTAAAATAATAAAAAAGCTGACCACCGAAAATATCGAAAAAATTCAGGGATACTGGACACCTCTTGTTACGAGAATGGAAAATGTTCAAATTGACCATACTACAATTCTGACTATGGATAAAATTGTATATAATGAAAATTTTCCTGACTCTATTTTCACATCCAGGTTCCTTCAGACCGGACGGCCATAAGGGGAATGATGAGTTTTTATAAGAAATTTATTATAAGCATTTGCATTATTTTAATAACAGCGGCCTGGTCTCTCTACTCTCAGGATAATTTCAGCAGTTTTATGACAGATGAAGATATATCACTACTGCAGTGGTCCGGTGTGGGAATTTTAAATTCAAGATATTCTTCTGATTATAATAATATAATTGAATCCAATATAGATATTTATCCCGAAATAAATCTCAACCTGGATTATATAGGGGAACGATCTGAATTCCATGGAAGTATGGAATTTTCCGGTCACCCGGATTTCCGGGACCAGAATACTATTTCACTGGATATGCAGCAAATAATTGATGAAGCATACTTCTGTCTCTATCTTAACCGATTTAATCTGGAAGCAGGATATATAAAATTTATCTGGGGTAAAGACGATAAAGTTTTTACTTTCGACAACATAAATGCATCTGACTATACAGATTTTATCAATCCACTATATATTGACCGTAAAATTGCAGAAACCTTAATAAAATTCAATATACCATTCGGTATACAGGGAATGGTGGAAACGGTTTATGCACCGGTATTTACACCCGATATTTATCCGGTAAATGGGGAATGGGTACAACATGATTATAAATGTCTGCCGGGTGAAATCGAAGAAATAACCTTTAATCCTGAAAACACTTCCACCATTGCACACAGTCAATTTGGCCTGCGCATTACAAACAGTTTCGTTGGTTTCGATATGGGGGCATCATACCAATACACTTTCTTAAGAGATCCTATAATAAGCGAAGATAATTTCAAAATTTCATGGGACAGGGTCCATCTCTTTGGTTTAGAGACAGCTTTTGTTATTTTAGGATTCAATATACGCTCAGAAGCAGCATACTACCTTACAGCTGACTTGTCAGGTGATGATCCTAAGATACACAATAACAGGATTCTTTACCTGTTCGGATTCGACAGGGATCTT
>DAOWMA010000189.1 GCA_030643345.1 Spirochaetaceae bacterium | reverse complement strand
GATATCCAATAATTTATACTCCAAATATACTAATGTCAATTATTCCACTTTTTTCCATTTTTTATCTTTGTATTCTTAAACACTCTACACACTATTCACACTTCCTTCACACTTACAGGCGATATTAAGACCATAAATAATTTATAACTTACAAGGAGAAACAAATGAAGAAAATTACAATTACATTATTACTTCTAAGCCTGGCAGGAATGGCACTTTACGCAGAAGGCAGTCAGGAAGAGACAACATGGGAACCTGGTATGGGTTATATTAACCAGAACTTCAATGCAGAAAGTATTACCCTTACCGGTAAAATTGATCTGACCGATGTGAATCTGCCAAAACTGACAGTAGGCGAAAACACATATGAACTTATGGTTCCCTACCGGCTTGATTATGACATCAATATAAAAAACGGTGATGAAATTACAATCAGCGGATTTGAAGTTCCGGCAAAAAGGAGAACAGCAGATTCAGAACTAACAAACCTAATGGTAACCGGTGCAACTTTTGACGGAACAGATTATGACTTAAACATGATGAGTGACGGTCCCATGGGTTACGGTCGGAGAGCTGATATGATGAATAATGCCTATGGGCATAAGGGCAGATCCGGTAGATTTAACAAAGGCGGATTTCAGAATAATTCCAGGGGTTGGGGTTCTCAGCCTGATAGAATGATGAACACTCCATACAGCAGACCCTTCAGTCGCAGATAAAGAAGATCAGAACTATAAAAAAAGGCTGTCTGTTTTACCAGACAGTCTTTTTTATTCTGGACTTAGTCCCGGATTCACCATATGATACTTACAGAGTTACGTATGGAATTAAATGAACTTAACTATTACTATAACAAACTAAAGTTTGGAGAGGATAATTTTCATAACCTCATGAAATACAGAGTGAAGAAGATCCTTCTTATCTCTACCTTTTATGATGCCTATATTTTTGAATATGATGCAAAGCTGTCCAATCAGATAGTTGGAGAGTACCATTCCCTCAACCTTACAACGGTACCCCTTATAATAAGTGTATCAACCGGGGAAGAAGCTCTTAAAAAAATAAGGGAAGAACCTTTTGATCTTATTATCTCTACTATGAGGATTGGGGAGATGGGCCCTTTTGATTTGAGTGTAAAAATCCATGAAATAAATCAAAACCTGCCAATTCTCCTGCTTCTGACTGTAAAAACAGATATAACTCTTATAGAAAATAATAGTGACAAGATGGGTGATGTAGAAGAGGTATTCCTATGGAATGGGAATCCAAGGCTTTTCCTGGCCATGATCAAATATATCGAAGACAAACGTAATGCACCCTACGATACAAGTAAAGGGTTTGTAAATGTTATTCTGCTTGTAGAGGATTCAGTAACATTTTCATCAATCTATCTACCTCTGCTATATGCAGAGATTATGGAACAAACTCAACGGCTTATATCCGAAGAGCAGAACGATAACAACAAATATCTCCGAATGAGAACAAGACCTAAAGTCCTGATGGTACGCTCTTTTGAGGAAGCAATAGAAGCCATTAATCTCTACAAGGAATCGCTTTTAGGTATAATATCCGATATTGAATTTATTCATGATGGAGAAATTGATACCAATGCAGGATTCGAATTTCTTTCATATCTTAAAGAGAAGCAAATTGATGTACCGGTACTCCTTCAAAGTTCTGATGCTTCAAAACAACCAAAAGCAGAATCTCTTGGGGTAAAATTCCTCCATAAAAAATCACACACACTTCTGGCAGACATAAGCCAATTTATCTATAGAAAACTGGGATTCGGCAGTCTTAGGTTTACAGACAATTCCGGTAAAGAAGTAGGAATGGCCAAGTATCTTGCGGACCTGGAAACCGTCCTGCCTTCAATCCCTCCCGAATCACTGATTTATCATAGCAGAAATAACAGTTTTTCTGCATGGTTAACTGCCCATGGTGAGATAGAAATAGCAAAAAGGTTACGTCCTGTACAAATCTCAGACTTTTCATCACTGGAAGAGCATAAGGAATTTCTGCTTCAAATTTTCCGCGAGGTCAGAGAACAAAAAAACAGAGGGAAAATTGTAGATTTCAGTAAAAATGTTTTAGGACAGGATGATGTTATTATCAGGATCGGAAGCGGCTCCCTGGGGGGAAAAGGAAGGGGCCTGGCATTTTTTAATGCACTTCTGGCAATAATGGATCTTGATTCCAAATTTGAAAAAGCAGTTATAAAAATTCCAAAATCAGTTATCCTTGCTACAGGTGTATTTGATCAGTTTATCGAAAATAACAACCTTATTGATATTCATGTTGACCTTACAGATAAGGAGATAAAAAAACAATTCCTAAATGGGGTTCTGCCTGAGCAGGTAAATACCCAGCTTTTTCAGTTCCTGTATTACTGCAGCTGCCCCATTGCAGTCAGATCTTCAGGACTGCTTGAAGACTCTCAATCCCAACCTTTTGCAGGCATATATGCAACGTATATGTTATCCAATAACTATGGAAGCATTAACGAAAGATTTGAACAGCTTACAGATGCAATAAAGCTGGTTTTTGCATCGGTTTTCCTCAAGGATACTGTTTCTTATATTGAGACATTAAACTATGGTATTGAAGAAGAAAAAATGGCCGTTATTATACAGGAGATTGTAGGGAATCAGTATGAAAGCTACTTCTACCCTCATTTTTCCGGTGTAGCACAATCCTACAACTACTACCCTATCTCATATATGAAACACTCCGATGGTGTTGCTAATATTGCTGTAGGCCTTGGGCAATCAGTTGTGGGAGGGGGAAAGGACCATATATTCTGCCCTGCATATCCGCAAATAGAGTATGAAACAACAGAGGATATGCTAAGAACAACACAGACAAAATTCTTTGCTCTTGATATGAATCCTGAAAGATCGGATCTTTTAAAAGGAGAGGAAGTAACTCTAAAACAACTATCTATTCAGAAGGCTGAAAAACACAAAACCCTGAGACACTGTACATCCGTGTGGGACTATATAAATGAAAAATTAATAGAAGACCTGACAGTACAGGGACCACGTGTCATAAATTTTGCAGATATTTTAAAATACAATTTCTTTCCCCTTTCAGATATTCTTGTCGAAATATTGGATATTTCCCAAAAGGCTCTGGGAATTCCTGTGGAAATAGAGTTTGCTGTTGATCTTAAAAAAACATCCACTTCTTTACCTGCTTTTTACCTGCTCCAGGTAAGGCCCCTTTCCCAGACTTACGAAGAAATACAAATAAATAAAAAAGATATCTGCCCCGAAAAAGCTCTGCTATATTCAACAGAGGCTCTGGGTAACGGCTTTCTAAAAAATATTTCAGACATAATCTTTATTGACCCGGTAAATTTTGATAAAACACGAACCCAGGAAATGAAAGTTGAAATTAGAAAATTCAATGAAATACTTAAAAAAGAGCAAAAAGACTATATTCTTATCGGGCCGGGCCGGTGGGGAACAAGGGACCAGTTTCTTGGAATACCCGTCAACTGGTACGAAATAAACAATGCAGGAATTATTATTGAGACAGGTCTGGCAAATTTTGATATCGAACCATCCCAGGGGTCCCATTTCTTCCATAATCTGATAGCATTAAACATCGGATATCTGAATATCCCATATCATCACAACAAAGATTCTTTTATTGACTGGCAATATCTCAGATCGATGGAAGTATTAAACAAGGGGGAATTTTTCACTCATGTTGCAAGAAATACTCCCTTTTCTATTCTTCTGGACGGGAAGGATGGTAAGGCCGTAATATTAAAGTAGGATATTGTAAAATATTTTATTGACAACCGGCATTTCCATGTTACCATGAAACCCGATATTATTTTTTACAAAAGGAGATTTATACATGGCTGAATACACCGACATAGTTTATGATGGATTAAAAAAGAAATATTACTGGGAGAATGAATTCCTTCAGGCTGCAAGAGAAGTACTGGATTCACTCTCTCCCTTCCTGGAAAATGCTCCCCGTTACAGGAAAGCAAAAATTCTTGAAAGACTTGTAGAACCGGAACGAACAATAATATTCAGAGTACCCTGGGTAGATGATAGGGGTGACGTACAGGTTAACACGGGTTATAGAGTTGAATTTAACAGCGCAATAGGACCTTATAAGGGAGGGTTAAGATTCCATCCTTCTGTAAATCTTGGTATTCTTAAATTCCTTGGTTTTGAGCAGATTTTCAAGAACAGCCTGACAGGTCTTCCCATGGGTGGAGGAAAAGGCGGAAGTGACTTTGATCCAAAAGGAAAGAGTGATAATGAAGTAATGGCATTTACACAGTCCTTTATGAGTGAACTATATAGACACATTGGAGCAGATACAGATGTTCCGGCAGGTGATATTGGTGTAGGTGGACGAGAGATTGGATATATGTTCGGCCAGTATAAAAAACTCAAAAACAGGTTTGAAGGTATCCTTACAGGGAAAGGTCTTAATTGGGGCGGTTCACTGATCAGACCGGAAGCTACTGGATACGGTGCAGTTTATTTTGCAGAAGAGATGCTCAAAACAAAAGGTGAGACCTTCGATGGCAAGACAGTACTTCTGTCTGGTTCAGGCAATGTTGCACAGTACGCCCTGCAAAAGATTAATGCTTTGGGTGGTAAGGTTGTCTCTCTATCCGATTCAAGTGGATCAATAATTGATAAAGATGGTATAAACCAGGAAAAACTTGCATTTGTTCTGGATCTGAAAAACAATCAACGGGGACGTATCAAAGAATATGCAGATGAATACGGCTGTGAATATTTTGAAGGGAAAAGGCCATGGGAACTTGTAAAAGCAGACGTTGCTCTTCCATGTGCAACCCAGAACGAAATATCCCTGGATGAAGCAAAAACTCTTGTAGCAAATGGTGTCATCTGTATTGCTGAAGGTGCAAATATGCCGACCGAACCGGATGCAGTTGAGTATTTAATTGAAAACAAAATTCTTTTTGGTCCTGGTAAAGCTGCAAATGCCGGAGGTGTTGCGACTTCAGGGCTGGAAATGTCACAAAACAGCATGAGACTTTCATGGACAAGTGAAGAAGTAGACAAAAGACTGCATAATATCATGATTAATATTCATCAGGCATGTGTTAATGCAGCAGCAGAAGTC
>DAOWMA010000125.1 GCA_030643345.1 Spirochaetaceae bacterium | reverse complement strand
CCAGGGGTAAAAATTGTTTTTAACTATGAAATATTTAATGAGGCAGATGAACTTATAAATATAGGTGAAACAAAATTGGCATTTATAGATACAGCATCAGGAACACCCTGTAGAATGCCTGATGATATGGCAGAGGCAATGTCGGGGTATTTTTAAACAAATTGAAATAATGTCTTGACTTGGCTTTGCAGCTTTCCTATCATAAAATACAGATAGAAATGTTATTGGAAGAAGGGCGGCAATGGATAGTTATAAAAAGATGATGAATGAACTTGAAGAAGGGATAGGAAAAGATATTTCCCGTATAAAGGATGACTTCCTTACAAATATGAGCCATGAACTGCGGACACCCCTTAACGGTATAATCGGTATGGCAAATCTGTTGGCCGACTCTGATCTTGATTCAAGTCAGCGTGAGTTTCTTTCAATGCTTATTGATTCGGCTGATAATCTTATGGTCCTTGTTACTGATCTTTTAGATTTTTCCAGACTGGAGAATTCGGAGCTGGAAATCCATAAAATTGACTTTAATGTGAAGAAGCTTGTGGAAATTACCCTGGGGACACTGGTAAAACAGGTGGAAGAAAATGGTATTTCTATTAATTGCAAATACCACCTTGATAATGGAAATATTATAAATGGAGATAAAGTAAGAATTGGTCAAATTTTTATCAACCTTGTAACAAATGCAATAAAATTTACTGAGCAGGGATCTATTGATATAGATATTGAGGTGGACTCCGGAAACTTAATAATGATTGTCAGGGATTCGGGTATAGGCATTTCTGAAAAAGATTGCAGTAATATATTTACATCTTTCAGGCAGGTTGAGAATACCTATACAAAAACCCGTCAGGGCATAGGGTTGGGATTATCAATAGTAAAGAGTCTGCTTGATCTTATGGGAGGAACTATATCGGTAGAAAGTAAACCCGGCAAAGGAAGCATTTTTAAAGTGATAATACCTATAGGAGATGTAATAGAGGAAAAGATTATAGTTCAGGAAAAGGCTTTCTCCAATGGGGGATTAAAAAAGATACTTGTTGTGGAAGATGAAGCTATAAACAGAATATATATGGTTCGATTATTGCAGAAAGAGGGCTGGAGTGTAATAGAAGCTGAAGATGGTATTGAAGCTGTAAAAAAATATCAGCAGGAAAAGCCCGATTATATTATTATGGATGTCGGTTTGCCCGGTCTTGATGGAGTTTCTGCTACTAAAATTATCAGAGAATCTGAGGCTTCGGAAGATGATGACCATAGAACACATATAATCGCTCTTACTGCCCATGCTCTTGATGAGGACATACAAAATTGTATGAATGCAGGTATGGATAACTATCTGTCAAAACCTGTCAAAGCAAAGGACCTGCTTGATTTGCTTGCAAATTCAAACAACTTTTCACTCTAAAGTATCTTTCTGTTTCACATTTGTATATATCAGATATGCAATGAGGACGGCTATTCCTTTATCCACCAGATTAATAAATATACGTGCGATAAAGGCAGATGAGAATACAGATTGTCCTGTCATAAGAATAACCTTTACAATATAGTCGACTTCCTCATGGGTAATACCACCATAAACTATTGTAACAATCAGGGCCCCCGGTATTGCATTTGCAAGGGCTGTATATATGATGATAAGAAAAACCCCAAAGAAAGTTTTAAAGTATCCGTGTTTTACCATAAGTCCCACAATCAGGCCTGTTGCAATGTTAACAACAGCAAAGGGGTAGAGATTAAGAGGGAAACCCCGAAGAATTTCCTGGAATAAATTGGTAAAGAGGCCTGTAAGGATTCCAGGTATGATCCCGAACAGAGCTGCGGTTACTGCAGTAAATATAGTATCAAGAAAAAGAGGTATTCCCAGTTTATCTCCGGCTAAATTTATCAAACCATTTAATACTACAGAAATTATTACAGCCAATATTATTATTAGCCTGGATCGCTCATTTAGAATACCAAATAATTTTTGATTCACAATTATCTCCTTATGTGCAATTATAGTATCCGGGGGATGAAGTTGCAAATACAATTAAGGTCGGGGATATATAAATCGAGGCATATTATTATAGGTATTTTTTCATCTTTGACTTTGCTGATACTTATTATGTTTCTCTTCTTTTCTTCCTTAAAAAGTTCCGGTATCTTTGAAAAGCTTCTGGATGATGTATATAACATTGAGTTTGATCTCCTGACTCTGTGTGAGGTGGAAACAGAGGATAAGTCCAGGACCATAGATAGTGTTTACTTAGAGAATATTCTCAAAACACTGGAAACAGGTGTTCTTAAGTATAACATGATATTTTCCGAATCAGGTAAAATTACTGTAAATAGTCTGTATTTTCTACTGGAAAATAAGATCGCTCAGGGAAGAAAGGATTCAATTGTTTTTACTTCTGTGGAGTATTTTGAAGTGCAGCAGGGTATAAAGCAGCTTAGACAAATTCTTTTTGAATCTTCAGGAGATCAGAAAAGGGCATTGAGGATTTTATTTATACTTCTGTTATTTATGGTAGTAATCCTTCTATTGCTTCTTATTAGCGCTGCAGCCGGTATTGATAGAGAAAAGCGCAGGCATCAATACCATAGGGAGCTTGCGAAAAGTATTTCAGAATCTGAAAACAGGATCCATAATCTTCTTTCTTCGGAACTGCATGATGATATTGGTCAGATGCTTGTTTTTTTAAAATTAAAGTTGTTGGGAAATGATTCTGGTTTTAATGAAGATATCGATCTGATTATAGACAAAGTTCGGAATCTTTCCCATGATCTAAAGATTCCTGAATTCTCCAATGGAAAATTTGCAGCAAGTGTGGAGGGACTAATCTCCCAATTCTCTACTGTATCCTTAATTAAAGTTGAGTACACTCTTTCAGATTTTCATGATGAATTGTATCCTGACTACTATCCCATAATTATATTCAGGGTAATACAGGAATGCCTTCAGAATGCGGTAAAACATTCAAAGGCAAAAAATATAAGGATAAATATGGTAGAGTCTGCACCATTTTTGATAATTCGTTATAAAGATGATGGTGTTGGTATGAGTAGTAATAATACTGTACTAAGATCCATAGAGGATAGAGCAAAACTCCTTAATGCTGAATTTGGAATAGATACAGGAATTGATGAAGGATTACGTATAGTGATGAAAATACCTTTTGTAAAAGAAGTTGAATAATATGGCAAAAAATATACTTATTGTGGATGATCACCCCTTTTTAAGGATGGGTGTGCGGACATTTCTGGAGAAGAGTTTTGAAGATATTTCCTGTATTGAAACAGATTCTGTCTCCGGCACCGAGGCTGCTCTGAAGAATACTGCTTTTGATTTTGCTTTTGTAGATATCTCTCTTGGTGGTGAAGATGGATTGGCGCTGGCTGGCATTTTAAAACAAAAACAACCAGATTGTAAAGTTATTATCCTGAGTATGCATAAAGAGCCTCTATTGGTGCAGAAAACCAGAGATTTGAATCTGGACGGGTATCTGATCAAGGAGGATGCATTCAGATCCTTTCAAAACATCATCAGTTCAGGTAATAATACCGGATTTATTCTTAGTGATAAGCTGAATACAGTTATGTCTACTTCCGGTAAATCTGAATCTACAGGGTCTCTTGTATCGATGTACAACAGTCTTACCCAGAGAGAGCAGACTGTTTTCCGGCTTCTGGCCGAGGGTCTGAACTACAAAGAGATTGGCAGCCAGTTGGGAATTAAGCATAAAACTGTTCTTGTTCACAGGTACAATCTTATGAAAAAAATGGAGCTGGGTGATCAGACTGAACTTGTGAAGTGCGGAATGAAGCTGGGGTTGATTGATTCGCTAGTGTAGGGGTGTATTCAATTGCTATAGATTCCGGGTCATTGCAAATTCCAATGTTTGAACCTTGATTGGGGGGATTTGCCTGATTGCCATGATTTGTAATCAGGGGATCTCATAATCAAGGTAATCCTAATAAACTATTGGTGCTGAGCCGTATAATAATCCAGTAAATTCCTGATCATTTTTTGATATTGGGTGTGCTGCTTTTTTGCTTCTTTTTTAAAGAAATCTATACTATTTTTACTTAAGCTAATTGTTACTTTGATATTATCTTCCCTAAAAACCAGATTTTCAGGAGCCGGAAGAAAATCCGGAATAATATTTATTCTACCTAAATCTTCATCTGTATATTCATTTTGATTTTTCATATAAAGCTTTCCCCTTCCTCCAGTAACCGGCGCCAATAATCCTGATATTACTATTTCGATAAGTAAACCTGACAGTCACAATTCTATCTTTTACCTTTCCAAAGCAATAGTATCGCTTTTCTACTTTACTGTGATCAATATCCTCTGCAATAATACGCAGTGGATCTGCAAAAGCATATTGGGCCAGGTTAAATGAAATAGAATGTTTCTTCTGATTTTCTACATCCTTGTTATTATCCCACTCAAAACCTGCTTTTTTCATTACTTTTATAATAACAATACTTAAGACTAAAAGCAATACTTTTATACATACTTTTTGTAATATTCAAACTTCTGTTAAGGCTCCAGGATAGGATCCCTGTGTGTTCAGCTTCTTTTGATATGCTATATGATTTTTGTCTCTTTTTTAGACTTTTTCCTAATATCAAACATTGTTCTGGCTTTTTCATTGAATTTAGATAAATTGTCCGGAGAAATATTTTTATGTACACTGTGTCGTATTTCATGGATTTCCCAAAGAGTTTCATCTTCTGTTTTTGAAAAATCATTTTTATAGGTTTTCAATTTTTTCTCCGAAGATCAAGAACTACACCATAATATATCATATTCTCTCCAATATTCAAAGATCAAAGAAAATGCATAATAGTCTTACTCACAGAGAGCAGACTGTATTCCGGCTTCTGGCCGAGGGTCTGAACTACAAAGAGATTGGCAGCTAGTTGGGAATTAAGCATAAAACAGTTCTGGCCCATCGGTACAATCTTATGAAAAAGATGGAGCTGGGTGATCAGACTGAACTTGTGAAAAGTGCGATGAAACTGGGGCTGATCGATTTCTTCTAAGACATATTCTTATATACAGCAACAAAAAAGTAATTTACAATATATTTAATAATAGTAGATTTCAAACAGTTAATTCTAAAAAGTTTCCATATTTATAACCGGGAATTCCCTGCAACAATTTCTGGAACAGTTAAAGCTTCATCCGGATCTACCAAAGTCAATACAGGTATAGTTCATCAAGAGAATCTGTAAGAGGGTAAACACTATTACTTAAAGTTAAGAGTCTTTTATATGTTGCAAATATTCTAACGGACCCTCTAATTCTAATCCAATTCCTGTAAAGTAAGACTCTTATATCTCCGATAATTGGAATGTATGTTTAGACGGAGGATTATATGAAGGATTACAGAATACAGGGAAACGAAAATTTTACTACCTATGTTAGCCTTATTGAAGAATTTGATGATTCCTATAAGGTTGTTATTAAAAAGGTTGGTGATTCTTCTACCCATGAAAAAACTGAAATGCTTAGTAAACATCTTCTTGAGCTCTGTATTAGGACCGGTTATATGAGTGAAGTGAATCAGGTCCAGATGCAGATAGCTTAAAGCAATATATGCAACATCTTGTTATAATACTAAAAAAAAGTACAGAATAGCTACATAATGTAAAAATACCTATTGACATATTTCTCTGCATTATTCATATTAAGTCCATACAACCAAAGGAGTATTTCATGATAAGCAATCCCAGAAAAGATGAGTTTAAACGGGAGACTAAAATTAAGACAGCACTTTTGGGGGCCACAGGTGCCGTTGGGCAGGTATTTATGTGGATGCTTTCTGATCACCCCTGGTTTGAAATAACACGTATCAGTGCTTCTGAATCCAGGGTAGGTAAGAAATATGGAAATGATGTTCATTGGATACTTCCAATGGAAATCCCAAAAAATATTCAGGATATTACAGTAAGTAGTTATGATATAGATGCCATGAAGGCTGAGGGTATTCAGATTGTCTTTTCGGCTCTTCCTAATCCAGTAGCTGAGAAAATAGAGCCGGAATTAATTGAAGCAGGATTTGGAGTCTTTTCAAATGCGGCTGCTATGAGATATGAGGAAGATGTTCCTATAATAATTCCCGAGGCAAATATTGAAGCTTTAAGCTGGATAGAAAAACAGGGCTATCCCGAAAAGGGCTTTATAGTTACAAATGCCAATTGTTCAACTACAGGACTGGCAGTCGCAATGGCACCCTTAAAGAAATTTGGAATAAAAGATCTGTCTGTTTCTACATATCAGTCAGTCAGTGGGGCAGGGCATCCGGGTCTGTCAGCACTGGATATTACCAATAATGTCATTCCGTATATTGGAGATGAAGAAGAGAAGATGATTATTGAGTTTAAAAAGATCCTTTCTGTAGAAACGGAGATTTTCCCCTTTTGTGTGAGGGTTCCTATAATGTTCGGCCATCTGGAAACAGT
>DAOWMA010000246.1 GCA_030643345.1 Spirochaetaceae bacterium | reverse complement strand
GAAAGGGACGAATTTATCCCTCCTCTGCGTCCAATTATCGATCTGGTCAATCTCGACAATGTCTGGTGTTATATTTACGTCTCTGAATCGGCCCTTACAGAAATAACACCCGGTGACCCTGTAAAAGCAAAGATATCCGATTATAATTTCATAGGGAGAATAAGTCATATAAACTCAAGGGCTGAATTTTCACCAAAAGAGATACTTTCTCCGGAGAACCGGAAAGCCCTGGTCTATGGGGTAAAGATAAGTTTTGAAAACCCGGACAGGATCTTAAAAATTGGTATGCCAATTAATGTGTATCTTCAGAAGGAGATCAATGACTAATTTAATAAAGGCTGATGGAATAGTTAAGAATTTCGGGATTATCGAGGCACTTAAAGGAATGGATCTGGAAGTTCCCCGGGGAAGCATAACAGGCCTCATCGGCCCCGACGGTGCAGGTAAATCCACAATAATGAAGATAGTTCTGTCCCTTCTCAAACGGGACAGCGGAATGATCTCAGTCCTTTCTGTAGATCCGGATAAGGATAAAGCCTCAATACGGCAGCATACCGGATATATGCCCGAGACATTTTCTCTTTATACCGATCTTACCGTGGAGGAAAATCTGAAATTCTATTCCCAAATTCATAAGGTTGGCAGAAACGGATATTCTGAGAAACGTGACAGACTCTACCGTTTCAGCCGTCTTGAACCCTTCTCCGGGACCAGAGCCGGGAACCTGTCCGGGGGGATGAAACAGAAACTCGCCCTTTCATGTGCTCTGATACATGACCCTGAACTTCTCGTACTGGATGAACCTACCACCGGTGTTGATCCCCTTTCCAGACAGGAATTCTGGAACATGCTTCATGAGCTGCAGAACCGGGGAATTACCATTCTGATTTCCACACCCTACATGGATGAAGCCCTGAAGTGCAATTATATATTCATGATGCACAGGGGAAAAGTTGTCGAAAAGGGAGCACCTGTAAGTCTGATAAAAGATTTCAGCGAAAACCTTTTTGAATTTGAAGTTCCGGGGAAAAGGCCGCAGGAGTATATAGATTTGCTTAAGGAAATCTTCTCCGGAGAAGCAGTTTTTTTATCGGGTAAAAGAGTCCATGCAGTCCTGACCGGGATTTCGGATTATGAAGAAGTAAAAAAAAGGGTAATCTCTTCAGATGCTGCATTCCAGGTAAAGAAAATACTTCCGGAACTGGAAGATCTTTTTATCTCCCGTATTTTATCGGAGGATACTAATGAAACCTTCCGGTGATACAACGATAATCATAAAAAACCTTATCAAAAAATTCGGGACCTTTACCGCAGTAAATAATATTTCTTTTTCAGTCAAAAAAGGGGAGGTCTTTGGTTTCCTCGGGGCAAACGGTGCCGGGAAAACAACTACAATCAGGATGATGTGCGGGCTTCTTGAACCCACATCCGGAGATATCCATGTCGGAGGGATTTCTGTCAGGAAAACACCGGGAAAAGTAAAACAGCATATCGGTTACATGTCTCAAAAATTCTCCCTCTATGCAGATTTAAACCCTGCAGAAAACATGGAGTTTTTTGGAAGTATATATGGTGTTCCGGCAAAGGTGATAAGTGATGAAAAGAAAAAACTTGCAGATCGTCTTGAATTATCTTCTTTAAACAGAATAAAAACTCAAGACCTGCCTATGGGCTTCAAACAGAGGCTCGGACTTACTTGTGCGTTACTTCACGATCCGGAAGTAATATTTCTCGATGAACCTACCTCAGGTGTTGATCCACTGGGAAGACGCAACTTCTGGAAAGAAATATACACCTTAAGCACTAAAGGGAAGACCGTTCTTGTTACTACACATTTCATGGATGAAGCGGAATACTGTGACCGGATCGCGATAATGAATTTTGGAAGGATCATTGACATTGAATCTCCCGACTCACTCAAAGAAAAATACTCCTCAGTAAATCTTAATGATGCTTTTATACGGGCAATAAAACTGGACCGTGAAAACAGTGAGGATTTATAGTTATGGGTCTTACCGGAATTATTATCAAAGAATTTAAACATATTATAAGGGACTATAAAACACTTATGATCCTTTTTATGCTCCCCCTTCTCCAGATGGTTCTTTTAGGCTATGCCATGAACCTGGAAATCAATAATATCGATATAAAGATTGATGATTACGATAAATCCTCATTAAGCCGAAAACTAGAGTCGGAATTTGAAGGAAGTAAATTTTTTACAATCAGTACCGACGACAGAAGTATAAATGAATTATTTCAGAGGAGATTACTTAACGCTCTGGTCTCAATTCCCAACGATTTTGCCGAAGATCTCAATTCCAACAGGGTCCCCCTGGTGGATGTGATAATCGACGGGTCCGACAGCAACAGAGCTGTGATAATCCAGCAATATATATCCGGAATAATTATGGAATTCTCCTCCGGTCTACGTGGTGATAATGAACTGCCAATAAATATTGTTCCCTATTATGCCTACAATGCCGAACTGAACAGTGCATTTTTCTTCGTTCCCGGACTTACTGCCCTTATTATCATAATGGTTTCAGCACTGCTTACCAGTATGACAATCGCAAGAGAGAAGGAGAAAGGAACATTCGACCTGATAAAACTCTCCTCTGTACATGCATATGAGGTAATTCTCGGGAAGGTTATACCCTATCTTATACTATCAATTTTTATAGGTATTTTTATCATTATATGCGGAGTAGTTCTGTTTGGTGTTCCTATCCGCGGAAGCTACGGTGCTCTGTTGTTCTACCTTTTTATATACTGCCTTACCGGACTTTCATTTGGTATCCTTATATCAACCATGGTATCAACGCAGCTTTCAGCAATGCTGATTGCTATGCTGGCAACTATGCTGCCTACCCTATTCCTCTCCGGGTTTATCTTTCAACTCGAAGCCATGCCTAAAATTCTACAGATGGTATCATGGCTAATTCCAGCCAGATATTTTCTTGTAATTATCCGTGGTCTTATGCTTAAAGGGAATACGCAGGGAGAACTGCTGTTATATATTTCTGTGCTCCTTTTTTTCAGCATTACTTTTCTTGGAATATCTATCCGCAGATTTAAATCGTATCTGGAGAACTGAGATGAGAAAAATAACTGCAATGATCAAAAAGGAAGTTCGTCAGATAAGATCTGACAAGTTTATGCTCAGATTCCTCATTATTGCTCCTATACTGCAGCTCATACTTCTGGGTTATTCCCTTACCATGGAAACAGAGCATGTAAAAACAATAATATGTGATATGGACAGTACAACCATTACCCGGCAGTTTGTTGAAGAAATTTCCAATAACGACAGATTTGACATAGTTGGTATTACTGACAGCTATAACAATATGGAGAAATATATTCATAATTGGACTGCAGTGATAGGAATATATATTCCCCCGGACTTTTCAAGAAATCTTGGGAAAAACGGACATGGGGATATCCTGGCAGTTCTGGATTCTGTCAATGGGAATCAGGCACTGACTGCATTCGGATACCTGAAACAGATAGCAGCAAAAAGCGCACTGCAGCTTGCCCCGATCCATGTTCAGGAGGAATTCCTATCAAATGGGGGGTCTAAGAAGGGAAACGTATTAATCAATACCCATTACTGGTATAACCAGGAACTGAAAGATCAGGCCTTTATGATACCAGGTATTGTAGTAATGATAATTACCATAATTTCCCTAATGCTCGGAGCCATGAGTATAGTCAAAGAGAAGGAAACCGGGACCCTGGAACAGCTGATGGTTACCCCCTTAGGAAAGATTGAACTGATTCTTGGTAAACAGATCCCATATTTGATCTATTCCTTTATGGAACTAATAATTATCCTGAAACTAGCGGATTTTATTTTTAAAATTCAGCTCCAGGGATCACTCTTCAGTCTGTATTTAATTATTTTTCTCTATCTTTTTACAACATTGGGATTAGGTCTTTTCGTCTCCACTGTGTCGAATACTCAGCAGCAATCTCTTTTTCTAACCTGGTTTATTATGGTTATGATGATATTATTAAGCGGGTTTTTTATTCCCATAGAAAATATGCCAGGTCCGTTAAGGCTTATTACCTTCATCAATCCACTTCGTTATATGATGACATCTGTGAGAGAAATTTATCTAAAAGCAACTCCGTTAATATTTCTACTGGACCAGATTATTCCAATTTTTTTGCTGGGAGCTGGAATATTTGCAGCAAGTGTTATTAAATTCCGCAAGAAACTGTCATGATTGACTTTCTCCACCTGT
>DAOWMA010000082.1 GCA_030643345.1 Spirochaetaceae bacterium | reverse complement strand
GCATTTCAGGATCAGCTGTGGATTCTGTAAGAAGAACAGAACCAAGTCCGGGTGTATTCTTAACCCACAGATGATAACCACCTTCTATTGTCTGTTCTATGATCAGTGTATCTTCCTGAAGGACCAATCCTTCCGAAAAAACAACTGCGGGAATAATTATGAAGGAAAATAGAAACAGAAGGAACGTGCGGTAATACATATTAATACTATCGACATAACCGGAACGATGTTAAGTGCTTGAATATAACAGGGGCATACTGATAATCTGCATAGATGGACATTGACTGCCTTATACCTGCTGCAGGGTTTTCTTCCAGAATGGGAAAGTGGAAACTGATTCTGCCCTATAAAAACAGTACGATTATTGAAAACAGTATAACAAACGCTGCAGATATCTGCAGTAGAATAATTCTGGTAACCGGATACAGAGGAGATGATCTTACTAATCTTGTAAAACATGTCCCTCAGGTTTTTACTGTTAGAAACACAAATTACCAAAACGGCATGTTTTCTTCCATACAAACAGGGGTAAAACTGATTAAATCTGAATGGTTTTTTATTACTTTGGGGGATATGCCGGATATAAATAAAAATATCTATAAAATATTACTTGAATCCCTGAATAGGAATTCAGAAGATGTTGATATTATTCGACCTTTGTATCAGAGGAAAAGAGGCCATCCTGTACTGCTTAACAGGAACACAATCCAAACTATTCTTTCAGAACCCCACTCCTCTGAAATGGAAAATGTCTTTTTACATCACAGAGTATTGGATATTGAGATGGATATCCCTGACACATTCAGGGACATTGATACACCCGAGGAGTACAGGCAGATTAGGGGGAATAATTGATTGTAGAGTATCAAATAACAGAAAATTCCAAATCAGAATCTCCTTTTCTCACCCTTACATGGTCCCCATCCTTGATTTTACCGGAAAGGATCTCTTTTGACAGGGGATTCTGTAAAAGGTTCTGAATGGCACGTTTGACAGGCCGTGCGCCGTAGCTGGGATCAAACCCTACAGAACCAATATAGTCCTTTACCTCATCGTCCGGAATAATCTCTATATTACGGTCTGCAAGCCTTGTTTTTAATTTCTCCAGCTGAATATCCACAATTTTCAGAATATTCTCCCGCCCGAGTCTGTTGAAAAATATTGTTTCATCCACCCTGTTTAAAAACTCAGGTTTGAAAGTTCTTTTCATAATTTCCATAATCTGATCTTTAACATCCTCTACATTACCGGTACCAAGAAGCAGGTCTCCTCCTAGATTACTGGTAAGTATAATAATGGAATTGCGAAAGTTAACAACTCTCCCCTGTCCGTCCGTCAACCGTCCGTCATCCAGAAGCTGCAGGAGAACATTAAAAACATCCGGGTGGGCCTTCTCTATTTCGTCAAAAAGAATAACTGAATAGGGCCTCCGTCTCACCGCTTCTGTCAGCTGTCCGCCCTCGTCATATCCAACATAACCGGGAGGTGCCCCAATTAGTCTCGAAACAGTATGCTTTTCCATATACTCGCTCATGTCTATCCGGGTCAGGGCTTTCTCATCATTAAAAAGAAAATCTGCCAGAGTTTTAGCCAACTCAGTTTTCCCAACCCCTGTAGGCCCCAAAAAAATGAAAGACCCTAATGGTCTGTCTTCGTCCGACAGACCCGTTTTATTACGTCTTATTGCATTGGATACAGCAGAGATTGCAGCTTCCTGTCCAACAACCCGTCTGGAAAGAGTTTGTTCCAAATCCAGAAACTTTGTCATTTCGGAAGAAAGCATCTTTGAGACGGGAATACCTGTCCAGATAGAAACTATATTTGCGATATCCTCTTCAGAAACCTCTTCCCTCAATAACTGGGAATCAACCTGCAGATCTTCCAGCTTCTTTGAGTTCTCTTCTATCTGTGCAAGCATTTGGGGTACCCTGCCGTGCTTTATCTCTGCTGCACGGTTAAGGTCTCCATCTCTCTCATACTTTATTTCCAGTGACCTGGACTGCTCCAGTTCCAGATTCAAACTCCGAATATTATCAATAACCTCTTTTTCATTGTTCCATTGAAGCCTCATTGCATCCCTGCGGGTCTTCAAATCTGCCAGTTCTTTTTCAATTTTCAACAATCGATCAGTTGAAGCCTCATCATCTTCCATGGAAAGAGCATGTTTCTCTATATCAAGCTGAAGTATTTTCCTTTCAATTGTATCCAGTTCTATAGGCTGACTCTCTATTTCCATTTTAAGTCTGCTTGCAGCCTCATCTACAAGATCTATAGCCTTATCGGGAAGAAACCGGGATGTAATATAACGGTCTGAAAGCTTTGCTGCTGCAATAAGGGCCTCATCCTTTATCCGTACACCATGATGGACCTCATACCGGTCTTTAATTCCACGAAGAATGGCAATTGTATTTTCTACAGAAGGTTCCCTTGTAAGGACCGGTTGAAAACGTCTTTCAAGGGCCGGGTCCTTTTCTATGTGTTTTCTGTATTCATCAAGGGTTGTTGCTCCTATGGCCCTTAATTCTCCTCTGGCAAGAGCCGGTTTAAGTAGGTTTGAAGCATCCGTAGACCCTTCAGCCGCCCCTGCACCAACAAGAGTATGAAGCTCATCAATAAAGACAATAATTTCCCCGTCAGATTCGGCAATCTCATGAATTACAGCCTTAAGCCTCTCTTCAAATTCGCCTCTAAACTTGGCCCCGGCAACAAGTGCGCCCAGGTCCAGAGCAAGAAGCCTTTTATCCTTCAAAGACTCAGGAACGTCTCCGGATACTATACGCCTGGCAAGACCTTCCGCAATTGCTGTCTTACCAACCCCCGGTTCTCCAATAAGAACAGGATTATTCTTTGTACGCCTGGAGAGGACCTGCATAACCCGGCGTATCTCATCATCCCTCCCAATAACAGGGTCGAGTTTGTCCCTTCTTGCAAGGGCAATTAAATCTTTACAATATTTATCAAGGACCTGATACTTCATTTCCGGGTTATCATCAGTTACCCGCTGGTTCCCCCGGATAGACTGAAGAACTTTTAATACATTATCTCTGGTAATCCCAAAATCCTTTAGTATTTGTCCGATACTGCCGTCAGAATCAAGGATAGTTAGAAAAACATGCTCTGCAGAGACAAAATCATCCTTAAGGTGAGCAGCTTCTGTTTCTGCCTGGTGGAGAACATTCGAAAGAGCAGGAGCCAGACTTACCTGGGCTGCAGGTCCGTACACTCTGGATTTTGATTTTAAACTGTCCTCGAGGACCACCCCTAATCCCCTCCTGTCAACTCCAAGACGATCCAGAAGTGGGGGAATAACACCATCCTGCTGATCCAGAAGAGCATAGAGCATGTGTATTACATCTATTGAGTTATGATTATACTTATGAGCAATAGAACTGGCGTCCTGAATTGCTTCCTGTACTTTTACTGTCATTTTGTCGTAGCGCATTTGTCATCCTTGATTTTTATATGGTCTCAACTATACTAGAAGATACCAATACATTAAGATACGGTCAAATATAAATAGTATAAAGGAATATGGAATGGGAAATAGTTCAAAGGGAAAGGAAAAGGTAGTATTCTTTCACGGATTTGAGAGAGATGATGTTTTTAAAATAATTAAAGCGATTAAGGCTTCGGTCAGTAATCCGGGAGAAATTGCTTTCTCCACATCAACTCCGACAAATATGGAATGGAAAATAAAAGATATGGTTACAGAAGTAATGGAAGATCATGCTTTTTTCAAAGAACAGGAAAAAAAGAAAAAAGAAAATAAATGAATTTTTTAATTTTAAATATCAGCCTTGCTGTTGTCCCGGCCCTAATACTGCTTGTTTACTTCTACAGAAAAGATAAACAGAAAAAAGAACCTGTTTCCATGATACTAAAGGTTTTTTCCTTCGGTTTTCTTTCAGTATTACCTGCAATTGTAATTGAAATGCTGGTCCTGCAGTTTTTTCCTGCCAGATTTTCTACTGTAAACATTATTTTAAGAGCATTTATCGTCGCGGGTCTTGTAGAGGAAGGAATAAAGCTTAAAACTGTTCTTATTGTCGCATATCCCAGTAAGAACTTTGATGAAGTTACAGATGGAATTGTATATACAATAACTGCAAGTCTTGGATTTGCATTGTTTGAAAACATCTTCTACAGCTTTGGCCCCGTTTCTACACTTTTACTCAGAGCCGTAACAGCTATACCTTTACATGCAACTGCATCCGGTATAATGGGTTATTACATTGGAAAATCAAAATTCGGAAGCTCAAATTTAAAGTATAAGGGGCTGTTTATTGCTGTACTTATTCATGGACTTTATGATTTTTTCCTCTTCTACGGATCATGGCTGCCGGTCCTTATAATTCCCCTTTTAATAATAGCAGGAATAGCTCTGTCAAACTTATATAAATCTGCCTTGCAGGATGACCGATATAACAGGAGAAGCTGAGTTTAATATTCAAAATACGAATTACTTCTCTTGACTAATCCGCGTTTCTTCTGTATCTTAGGCAAACCGTCGCAGGGTAGAGCAGTTGGCAGCTCGTCGGGCTCATAACCCGGAGGTCACAGGTTCGAGTCCTGTCCCTGCTAGAGTGAATCAAACCGATCCGGATTTTTCCGGACCGGTTTTTTATTTGGGCATTACCCTGTATGGGCGATTCATGAATCGCCCATACAGGGTAATGCTTTCCAGGGGTTCCGTCGGGTATTTCCGTAGGGACAGGTCACGACCTGTCCCTACGGAAATACCCGACCGCTGCGCGCCCTTCCAATCCTTAACGTTTTTCTGTCATTAATGTTTTTTAGGTTATCAGACACGTATTAATGCTATTCTACGATCATATATGCAGACACATCAGAAATAATGAGAGTACTGCACCTCTGGGAGTTCCTTTTGTATTTTTTTGAACAATTCATAAACTCAGACAATCTAATTGTTTAAAATGCTTATTAATTTCCCCAGGATCGGATACGATTGATAAAAGAACGGTTATAGTTGCCACAGGACACCGGACCGGGGCTGTCTTCGATGCATACGCTGACCATCGAACCGGAGACGGGGAACCTCCCCTGGATACCTTGAAAATAGAATATATTTCATGTTTCGTTAGCTAATTTGGTATCTTGACGGCAGCAATTTGACGATATATATTATATGAAGGGTAAGAATTTTATTGATATTACTATTAAAAAGGAGTGCCATTGTGGCATTTAATAGGCAGAAAGTCATTCAAGTTGTAAACTTGATATTGAAAAAATATGATTTTCGCCTGAATTATACAAAACTTATTAAAATTTTATACATTCTCGACAAAGAAGCTCTGCGACGGTGGGATGTTGCTGTCACAGGAGATTCATACTGTTCTATGGATAATGGACCTGTATTGAGTAATATCTATGATCTAATCATGGGCAGGTATGACGATGAAACTATTCAGCAATACTGGGAAAATCATTTTGTTAAACACGGATACGATCTAGTTTCTATAAATGGGGATAAAATCTTTGATGATGAACTCAGTCGACGGGAAGAGGAACTGATAGATTCAATTGATTCTCAGTTTCATGATAAAGATTATAAATATATGATCCGATATGTTCATCTTAAAAAACTCTTTCCTGAATGGCAAGATCCTCAAGGCTCTTCTATACCTCTATATAAAAAGGATTTATTAAAAAGTATTGGTAGAACTGATGAAGAAATTGATGAAATCTTAGAAGAAGAAAACCAACTAAACCAGGAAGAAATGTATTTAATATCTCACTATCGGTAATCACTTTTGAAAGGCAATACTTTTGGGCGGCAAGATGATGATGGAGATAACTTTCATTTACGTTTCGTTATTTCTGATCCAGACGTTGATAATCGAGTACTTGTTGTTCACATGACAACCTTCAAAGGTAACGGTCGTGAAGATACTTCTTGTATTCTAAACACCGGAGAACATCCGTCAATAAAGAATAAATCATATATTAGGTATGATAATGCTCTTGAATTAACAATGACAGAGATTCTGAAAGATAAACTTGCTGGTTTAGTAACAGTTAATAAAGATATATCCTCTCAATTATTAAAAAAAATACAAAATGGTGCTCAAACCAGTTATGCTCTACCAAAAAAGTACTTTAAATATTTTGAACTTTTCTGATTCCATCCCTTACAAAACGGCAACACTTACCGTTTTACCAAATCCACTAAGCTGAAAATTCCGCCGGTTAACCTATCCCGTTAAATTAACGGGGTTGTATGCTTTTTGCAAATTATTCACTGTGAATAATTTGTCACATTCCTAGTCATTTAGAAGAGAACACTCTTGTGTATGATACTGAGATTGCTCTCATAAAAACCTATCTGATGTACAGTTTTGTTTATGATAAGTTAGTTGGCTCAAGTTATTTTTTTGATGACCCTCATGGTTTTCGATATAATAATTATATTTCCTCATTTGAACATGTCAAGGATTTGTTAATTGGAAAATACGGAGATCCTATAGAAGATAATACTGAATGGCTGGATGATACCTATAAGAAAAATAAATCTGATTGGGGTTTTGCTCTTATAAATGGATTTGTGAAATTTAATTTGGCTTGGCAAATAGGAGAGACTTGGATTGAACACACGCTTGTAGCTGACAGTATGTATGATGTTCGGCATATTATATATTACAGAAGCCTTGAGTTATGGGATTCTGTAATACAATGGCAAAGTGAGGGCTTATAAAACATACATAGACATATTGGAGACTTTGAAAAGGAACCGGTTTTTTCACAGGGGCAGAAAAGAACAGTTAAAGGGTTTCTAAGGTACGTATACAGCCAGATAGAACAGGTAAAATTCAAGAGATAACCGGATAATAAGAAATATTTAAAAATGAGTATAAGCATACAGTACAGGGATAGTACAGTAATATTATTACCCTGCAGCACAGTACACAAGAAAACAGTTTAAACAGCCTCAGATTAAAGAAATGAGTTCCTATGTATGTTTGAGCCTTATGCAGAACATAGGGAACTATGAACAGTTACACAGTGGGTTTTATATAATTTTATGAAGATAACCAGAGAAACAGAACCGAGTAGGGAGCGAAGCGACCGTGGCCAAAGGCGTACTATACTTGATAGCATTGCAACACCTAATTCAGTGAAAACATATGGTAGGTATTTACGATGTTATCCTCTTCCATTCTCTAAGGTCACAGTTTGTGACCTTAAAGAATCTTAATTTTATGTTCCTACGGTTATTATCAATTCGCTATGAACAATTTTTACAATTGCATGGAAATGATCAGGCATGGGTTACCCAATTTATCGGATTATTAATAATATATTCCCTGATTTGATTTAATGCACCTGTATCACGGACAATGTGGTCATAATAGGACCGTTGCCATGCAAATTCATTGTATCCTGATCGGTGGATCAATTTGGATGATGTTGTTTTAAATGCGCCAATAATTTGGTCTAACGGTTTGTATTTTTGTGGGGACGGGTTGTTATTATTTTGGTTCGGGTTGTTGCAATGTAGGGACAGGTCGCGACCTGTCCCTACGGGGTTATTATCCGATTCGGCATGAACAATTTTTACGATTGCATGGAAATGATCAGGCATGATAACCCATTCATCCAATATTACATGTGGATAGCGTTCTGCTATCCACAACCATTGTTTTGATACAATTTCCCCATATTTATTTAATTCCATTTTCCCATTTCTGATGCTGCTAAAAATATTGTGCCCTTTT
>DAOWMA010000139.1 GCA_030643345.1 Spirochaetaceae bacterium | reverse complement strand
ATAATTACTCTCCATAAAAATATGAGATTACAGGAACAACCTGTACCTATAGAAGCACTTTTGGATACAAACCGTTCCAGGACTCCAATTATACTGCTGGTTGTTTCAATAGCTATAGTATTGGGTGTGGGTGGTTTCTTCCTTTATAAATATATTACTGCAGAATCGGTCCCGGTTGAAAGTAATACAGTAGAAGAAGTTATCGAAACTCCTGATAAATTTTCTTATGATATTACTTTGACAGATATCGAAGATCGCTTTAAAGAAGGATCAGAGTTACAGATATCAATTTATAATAATACTTTTGATCTTTCTTTAAAATCGGTTGCAGCGAATATTATATTGTCTCTTCCTGGTGGTGAAACTATGTTTAATCTTGGGGATGAGAAATTGATAGATTTAGACGGGGACAGGACTCCTGATATTGCTATTACAGTAAATGACATTGATATAAATGCGAAAACAACTGTTCTTAAAATAGCAGCTTTAGAGCAAACTGTCGAAGGCTCTTCTGAAACTGGTTATAAAGTTCCTGAACCTGGTGTTTCGAAGGTAGTATCACGAAATCAGGAACTATCAGTTATTCTTGATGCATCGAATCCCGGGCCTTTTATTTTAAATGTTATTTTCCGTGGAAATACATTGGTTCGATATCTGGTTGACAGAGGCCAAAGAATTGAACGGTATTTTGATAAGGGAGAGACATTACGACTGGATATAAACAGGGAAGTTATGCTTTGGATAGCAAATGCAGGTTCTTTTAAAGCTAAAATAGCGGGTAATGAAATTAATCTGGGAAGAGCAGGTGAAGTTTCAACGAATTTGATAAAATGGAATAAAAATTCGGATAGTGGGAAATATGAGCTCCAAATGATTCCTGTTTATTGATTCCCCTCCAATTGTTAGTATGTTAGATAAAGAAAATAGTAAAAAGAAATTCTATGTTGAAAATCTGGGTTGTTCCAAGAATCAGGTTGATGCTGAAGTGATGATTACCACTCTTGGGGAAGAGGGGTGGGACTATGTTTCGACTTCAGATAAAGCCGATCTGATTATTGTAAATACCTGTGGATTTATAGAAGCAGCCAAGACAGAATCCATAGATACAGCTATATCCTTCAGGGCCATGTATCCCGGGAAAAAAATTCTTATGGCCGGCTGTTTTGCCCAGAGGTATGGCTCTGCTCTTCTTGATAAAATGCCGGAAATTGATGGTGTTTTTGGTAATTTAAATCTTCAGAAAGTTCCTGGAGTTGCGAGATCCGTGATTATGGGTGAGAGAACTGCTGTTTTGCCCCTTGAAGGATCATCCAGACCGGAACGAACGAGGCTTTTATCTTTTCCAGGATCAGCCTATGTAAAAATATCTGAAGGATGTAATCATCGTTGTTCTTACTGTGCTATTCCGATAATCAGGGGAAAGCTAAGAAGCAGAAGAATAGATGATATTATAACAGAGATAAAGAGTCTTCTGAATAGTGGAATATTCGAAATTAATCTTATTGCTCAGGATCTCGCTGCATTAGGTACCGATCGAAAAGATAAAGATTTTCCGGATCTTCTTCGTGAAATCTCCAGCATATCCGGTGATTTCTGGGTGCGGCTTCTTTATATACATCCGGATAATTTTCCATTGGAACTTCTCGATATTATTGCTGAAGATAAGAGAATCCTTCCCTATTTTGATATACCTTTTCAGCATGCTTCGAAAGTAATACTTTCCAAAATGGGGCGAAGAGGCAGCAGTGCAGAGTATCTGGAATTAGTAAACACCATACGCAGCAAAATCCCTGAATCTGTTATCAGGTCTACTTTTATGGCAGGTTTCCCCGGTGAAACAGCTGCTCACCGAAGAGAGCTTCTTGAATTTCAGGCTAAAGCCTCTCTGGATTGGGTAGGTTTCTTTATCTATTCCCGGGAAGAGGACACTAAGGCATATTCAATGCGCGGCAGCCTTGGTCATAAACTTGCAGTGAGAGTAGCTTCAAAATTTAAGCATAAACTGGAGTTAAAGCAAAGGGTGATTACAGAAAACCGGATAGAACGGTTTGTTGGTCTGGATCTGGATGTTCTTATTGAGGAAAGAATAGAAGCTGAGCCTATAGCCCTTGGCCGGGCCTATCTGAATGCTCCGGAAGTGGATGGATCAGTTGTTGTTCTTTCGGACAAAGTTGTTCCTGGACAGCTTGTGAAATGTAGAATAACAAGATCTAATGGTATAGATCTGGAGGCCGTTCCTGTAGATGAGCTGTGAAAATGTAAGTTATCTTAAAGATCTGAATAAGCAGCAGTATGATGCGGTGATGCAGAGAGGAGACCCTCTCTTAATACTTGCCGGTGCCGGATCCGGTAAAACAAGGGTTATAACAACAAAAATTGCTCATCTTGTAGATTGTATGGGAATTGATCCCCGGTCAATATTAGCTGTTACATTTACAAATAAGGCTGCCGGTGAAATGCGTGAACGAGTTCTGCAGATGGTCCCGGAATCTGACGGGGTGATGATAAGGACATTCCACTCTTTCGGTTCCTGGCTACTTCGAAGAAATGCAGGTACCCTTGGTCTTCAGCAGCGATTTTCAATCTATGATGATGATGATTCGTTAAGCCTTCTGCATTCCGTTTTTAGTGACTACAAGCGAAAAGATCTAAAGCCCTATGCCAGATGGATCAGCAGGGCAAAGGATTACTGTCTTTATCCAGGGGATGACCTTTCCTCAATCTCTTTTGACAGTCGATTGCCGGAAATTTACAATGCATATGAAAAAAGATTACGGGAAGTGGGTAGTGTTGACTTTGGGGATCTTATACTACGCCCTGTCGAACTTCTTAAAGAACACGGGGAAATAAGAAAGAGAATACAGAGCAGGTTCCAGGTAATACTTGTAGATGAGTATCAGGATTCCAATATCGCCCAGTACGAACTATTAAAACTACTCTACAATGGATCTAATTATATCTGTGTTGTAGGTGATGACGATCAGTCTATTTATAGTTTTCGCGGGGCTGAGGTAAAAAATATAATTTCTTTTCCTAAAAACTTTCCAGGGGCAGAAATAATCAAGCTTGAGCAAAATTACCGTTCTACCGGGAATATTTTAAATATTGCATCCAGGGTTGTAAGTGCCAACAGAGGGCGGCTTGGAAAGAAACTATGGACTCTTAAAGAGGATGGTCCCGGAGGGGTCGTTAAGATTGTTGCAAATCAGGATAGAGAGGCGGAATTCTGCGCATCCCTTCTTCGTGATGGGAACCTTGATGGTACCGCGATTCTCTACAGGACAAATGCCCAGTCCCTAAGCTTTGAATCATATTTCTTAAATCACCGGATTCCCTATAAAATTGTGGGTTCCCTGAAATTTTATGACAGGGAAGAGGTTAAGGATGTAACTGCCCTATTTTCATTTTTTCTTAATCCTTTTGATGAAATTGCCTTTAGGCGAATAATTAACAAGCCTTCAAAGGGTATAGGCAGGATTACAGTAGATAGAATTATTGAAACATCAATTATCAGGCAAAGCAGCCTTCTTGAATCCTGCAGAGCTTCCGGTAGACAATTTTCAACCAGAGCTTCCTCCGGTTTAAAAAGCTTTTGTAAACTTATTGATAACCTGGAAGAAATTTCGGAAAAAGTTGATCTTGGGGAGTTTACAAACAGAGCAATTCATGATTCAGGAATTCTTGAGTATCACAGGACACAGGATGAGATTTCTTTGACGCAGAAAGTAAAAAATCTTGAGGAGGTGGTAAATGCTGCTTCAAAATATCCGGCAGGAAAGGATGGCCTTTTAGCTTTTCTTGAAGATATGGAGCTTGACCGATCAAGACTTGCAGGTGTGGATCCTGCTTCTCAAAGAGGAGTAACTCTTATTACGATGCACAGTACAAAAGGTTTGGAATTCGACAGGGTTATTATTGTCGGTATGGAAGAGGGCTTGTTCCCCTCAAGACCGGATGAGAGTGATGATGATCTTGAAGAAGAGCGTCGTATTTTTTATGTTAGTATAACCAGGGCTAGGAAAGAACTTTATTTTACCGCCTGTAGGCAAAGAAGAATTTGGGGAAAGGTTAATTTTCAGACACCATCCAGATTCCTGAATGATATCCCTGAAGAATTTTTAACTCAAACTTCAGAATCAGTCCTCTCAGTAGAGAAAAAAAGTGAGTTTCCACCGGGTACTGTTGTCTATCATGACGATTACGGTTCCGGCCAGGTAATTAAGGAATGGGATAATGGTAAAGAAGTTTTAATTATAGTAAGATTTGAATCGGGAAGAACTGCACAGTTTATTCCTAAATATTCAGGGTTGGAAAAAATTGCCCTTGATAATGAGTGGTAAAAGTTGAAAGAGATGGATAAAAAAAACAAAATACCAGTAATCAAGCGAACCAGGGGTTACTTGATCTATGATACCTCCGGTAAAAGATATCTTGATTTTTATCTCGATTCCGGAAGAGCTATTCTGGGGCACAGAATGGAGGGGATAACCCGTGTTATCAAATCTACTGTAGCCAGAGGGCTTACTGCGGATTATCCTTCAATATATGATGTCCGGGTTTATAAACAATTGAAACTTCTTTTCCCCGGGGCAGGCGAGTTTCGAATATACAGTAATATAGATAGAGCGATGGCAGCATTGTCAGAAAATGGAGGTAAAAATATATTAATAAGTGATTTTATTGATTTTCCAACAACAAAAAGCAAGTATACTTTCTGGCGCCCCTTTTTGGACCAATCCCCGGGATATCAGGATTCTGAATTTTTTATTCCCCTACTTCCCTTCCCCGGAAACTTCGGGCCTGTTGTAATAGGTGTAAATAGTTCAATAAATGATCTGCCTCATTCAGATTTGCTGTCACCTATGCTTTGTGATATGCTGATTAAATCAATTACTTCATTAAGACGATATTTTAATGAAGTTGATTCGAAAAAATGGGAAATTTTTGAATCGACCGTATGGGAGAGGACCGGGCCGTACCTGCAGTTTAAACTTACGGGTGACGGGTATTCATCATTATTTGAAAAGGCCCTTAAGAGCGGTGTCCTGCTGCCCCCGGAGTCCGGGATTCCTGGAATTGTCCCAATGGTATATGAATCTGGTCAGATTAAGGATTTTATGCATATGGTTAGGCTGGTCGCAAACAAGTTTGCTGCTCGCCAATGAGTCGTACCGGAAGAGCGAAGCGATGAGGAACGATCTCAGCAACCCAAGGAGTGATTATGGCAGTTAAAGATATGGTATTAATTATGTCACAGATTTCTTTTGGAGCTATTGCTACTTTTATGGCCATTCTCTTCTGGTCCCATACCCGGGATACTGCATGGATGCTCATTATTATTGCTGTGATTATTCAATATGGGGAAATTATGTATTCAACCTTTAAAATGTTCGGAGTACTGGGTGATGATCTGTTTATTATCAAAGATGTGCTGGATATTGGAACTTTATTAAGCATTTTGCCGCTTATTTTCATTAGTGCGGCATTTATTGTAATGATGGTAAGGTTTAAACGGGGGTAGCAATTCTTATTTTGTAAAAAAATCTATCTGTTTTTATTTGTAAGTAATATCGAAATGAGATTTGCTTTATTGACATTATCATCTAAATGTGAAAAACTGCACTCCACTTTTAATTACGGTTACATTATCAGTTTGATATTAAATATAAAGGCAGAAAAAGAAATGAAAACGATTTTTGTTAAGCAAAAAGACGTTGTAAGAAAGTGGTTTGTTATAGATGCATCCGGTAAAAAATTGGGTCGTGTCGCAGTAAAGGCAGCCAATCTTCTACGTGGTAAACATAAACCCGAATTTGCTCCTAATCAGGAAGTTGGGGATTATGTAATAGTTATTAATGCAGATAAGGTTGAAGTAAGCGGCAATAAGGAAACCAGAAAGATTTACTATAGACATTCAGGTTATCCGGGAGGGCTTACTGCTGAACGGTTCATGGATATGATAAAAAGAAAACCCACTTATCCGATGGAACATGCAGTTAAAGGGATGCTTCCTAACGGTCGTCTGGGTAGGACACTCTTTACAAATCTCAAAGT
>DAOWMA010000384.1 GCA_030643345.1 Spirochaetaceae bacterium | reverse complement strand
GGATCTCCGTACTGTGCAAAAAGACTGAATGATACAGCTGTAAGCATTAATAATATAAATATTTTTTTCATTATATAACCTCCTGTTAAAAGCTGATTGCAGTGGATAGTTTTGCAGTGGTTTCCCATTCTGATTCACCAGGCAGCGCATCCGGAACATATCTAAGATCATATCCGAGTGTTATTACAGCCGGACCCGTTTTGTAGTTAATATTTACACCTATAACAGCATCTTCGGGATCAACCAAATCTGCCCAGTCTTCGATATATCGTTTGTCGTAGCTTGCATCGAAGAATATTCCTGGCAGGAGACCTTCTCCAATAACAAGAACAGACCGTAGGTGGGGAAAAGTTGTTTTCTGATCAGGATCTCTTTTGAAAGAACCATCAACAGATGTATTAAAAACAAACATATTATCCAAAAAAGTGAAACCAAGACTGGCAAGCCAGCCGGCGTAACTATCAATTTGAGTAACTCCGCTGTAGACGGAGTACTTGGTTTCTCTATAGAGATCGTAAACAGAATCAAAGTAGAACGGCATGAAATTATCACCTAAAAAGAGAGCGTTTAAGCCGTAGTTGATAAAACTGACAAATTGACCCCCAAAACCAAGAAGACCACCTGTACTTGTTTCGGTCTTATCCCCTGTGGAAGGTTGAAATGCAATATCACCAAAAACAGCAAGAGAAACTACACTGTTTGAAATTACAGGCTGCTTAAAATCAACCCCGTAAATCGAAACAGTCTCAGGATTTGTTACTCCTGTACTGATAAAGCCATATAGTGCATCCGGTTCTCTGTCAAATGCAGCTGTAGTTCCTATCTGAAGGTCCTTGATTATTGGTATATTCAGATCTGTCAGAGGTCTTGCAAAGATTCTGGTGCCGAAAACATCCATCTTTGCCAGGTTTCCCGCAAAAGTTTCAAAACCAATATAAGGAAAATTAAATAGATTACCGTCAAGATCGAAGGCAAGGCCAACCATTCTTAACTCAGGAAGAAAGTTCGTATTGGAATAATTGCCCATAATGAATCCATTTCCTAAAGTACCGTCATCTATAAAACCGAGTTTAGCATAGATATCATCACCCTTATGACCGTATCTTACATATCTGAAAATCGGGAGATAAATATCCAGGTAGGTAGTGTCACCTTCCGGGGTCCAGTCTTCCTCTCTGAAATCAAAATTACCATCTCCATCATCAAATCTGTAATGAAAAGTCAGTGCAAGCCCCATGCCAAACTTACCTAATGAAAATTCCGGGTTAATGGAAAGCATTTGATAAGCAACAGATTTATCATTTTCAATAAAAGTTTCTGCTCCAAGTTCCATAACCATACCGAAGTCAAAACCGGAATTTTCTTTTTCCTGACTGAATACAGGAACAGCCATCAACACTATAATAAATAATAAAAATATTTTTCGTAAAAAAATCATATTCTCTCCTTATTTAAGGCTACACCCTGATAAAACTGTGTAAATGCCGGATTGTCTCATTAGTTGAAGTATATACCAGATTAAATAAAAAAAACAGTTCGGGCAAAGAAAAGTCTGGAAAAGACTATGGTCTAAAAAGAAAGTTTTGCAGAAATACCTGCTTCAATACCGAGTAGATAATATTTTGTCATAACTGGTCCGGCAGTAATATTCTTCTGGTCCCATCCTATTCCCGCATATAATGAAATAATTCCGGTATCAGAAATAATAAGATTTGTAGTATGGTTTGCAGTAAGAGTATACGAGGACTCTTTTTGTTCATCTTTGATACTTGTAGAAACTGTTAGTTTTTCAATATGTTCGTAATAGGGTTTATTGTTCTTATCATAAACGATTGGAATTTTTATAGGATGTTCAGGTATTACCTGCCAGTTAAAGGAGCTGGATGTGCTGCTGTTCCAAATTAACGGCATCCATGTCCAGTTATGACTGGATTCAAGATCGATAGAATTTTTCTGATTTAAACTGAAATTAAGATAAAGAGAATAATTTATACTAAATACAGGATTGGCGAAGATATCTGTCATGTAGGAATTGTATTCTCCGCCAACAGACAGAACATTTGTTATCTCTTCTGTCTGGTACCATCTGAAAAGAGGTGTGCTGCCAAGTTTTCCAAATACATTCAGGGCAGTAGCTCTTGTTTCGAAATTGATTTTTAACTTATCAGTGACAGAATCGAAGTCCCTGGTGAGATATCTTGATACATTTATATCTACAATAGACGGTATGAATATATCGGATGGATGTGATCCTGTGAGTCTTGTAAACCGGAGGGAGAATTCCGGTGTATATCCAGTGCTTCTCTGTTTTTCTGTGTCTGAAATAAATTGATTGCCGAAATCGGGAAAAAGAATTTCCCATAGAGGAATACCTGTAAAATAATAGTTATGGGGTTCGAGTTGAATAAGCGAATCTTTTGTATCAGTAAAGAAATTGATGTCGGTGTCTGCATCAATCGACGAGTTAACTGATTTTTTATACCCGGGTATCAGAGACCATTTGTTATGGCTTTCTTTGTTAAATTCAATATCCGCATTGATTGATATGGATTGACCGGTATTAAGAATTCTTTCATCCCTGCCTGATATATTACTTGAAAGGGTTTCATTTATGCTGATGGAAGCTGAATGTGTATTTATAGTTGGGCTGATATTTATGTTTGTGGTCCTGTCGTTATGAACATTTTCCGGCAGATACAGTT
>DAOWMA010000047.1 GCA_030643345.1 Spirochaetaceae bacterium | reverse complement strand
GGCGCTTTTTCTGTTCGATACAGGTGGAGACGATTTAGAAGTCAATTGATGACGGCTTCCTTAAGCCCTTCCTTATCTTATGGAGCGGTCCATGGCAGTCAGGCATCCGGAACTTATCGTATTTTTGGTTCACTTCAGGCTGTACAGGATGAAAACATCATTTGGTTGGTGGATGAAACCGTTTCTGTAAGTATCGATCTTGCAGGAGTCCCTGTGTATATTCTTCCCTCTGTTTCCAAGGGCGAATCTATGGTTAATACCGGGGAATATCCCGATGAGAGTCCTAAAAGAACATACTGGAACAGAATTTTTTCACTGCCGGAGAAAACACATATTTTTGTTTCCGGTAATCTTGTTTATAAAGATGGCCGATCACGGTTTATAAATACAAAGAATAATCCTCTTATGGTAATAATATACGATTGTGAAGATTCTGAATTCTACAGTCATGCTATTCTTTCAGGAAGACAGCGTAATGAATATTGGAATTCATTAACCCCCGGATCTCTTACTATTGGTTCTTTCTCACTTTTTATATATTTTTATCTGCTGATTCAAATACCCTATATGCAGTTTACTGCAGTAACAGCAATAACCTTCAGCCTCGTACCTGTGATGCCTTTTCTCCCTCCGGGGCTGATATTCTACTATATTTATAGACATTTATGGAAAAGTGCGAGAATTCTGAGAGCTGAGAGGGACCTTATACGTTTACCTGTTAATTTTTTTTCCAGTCAGGGAGGATTATTCCCCGGGAGTTCAGTAATCCTTTCTAACGGCGGGAAATATCAGTGTTCTGTAATTAGCAGTATGGAAGAGATCCTGACAATGAATTCTAATGTCTCATTAAGGAAGTCTTCACTTTTAAAGACCGGTACTGACAAAGATGAGTTCTTTGTTTTTGATATAGAACAAGGAAGTAAAGTTGATCCTATGGCCGAATCACTTGCAGTTTCCGGGAATCCGGATGTTTTGTTATTAAAATCCACAAAAAAAGCTCAACAGTATGAGCTTCTATCAGCAATTTTCTTTGGGTTCGGGTTTGTAATGAACCTTTTAATATTTCTTACTGTAATAACCCTTTTTATAAGATAGCCCTCCTATTTTTTTTTAGCGAAATTGACCGAAATCTTTCGTCCTCTGAATTCCATACCATCCATTTTTTCTATAGCTACAGTGCATAATTTCTCATCTAAATCAATAAAAGAATAGTTGTCGAGTACTTTTATAGATCCTATTTCTGCAGATTTAATATCCAGTGATTTTTGGAAAAATTTCATAAGGTCTCTTGGGTGGACCCTTCTTCGTCTGCCTATACTGACAAAAAGGGTTTTCATGTTTCCTGATGCAGCTTTCCTGGCCTTTCCCGTGAATGATCCTTCTGAATCCAATAATAGTTTAGCTGCAAAGTATGATCTTAAGAATATGGGAACATTTTTTTTAAAAATTTTTCTGTATTCGGTTAGATTATCAGGATTTGTCTTTATTTCCTGTATAATCGATTGAATTTTTTCTTCTAGTTTCTCTGTATCCACTGATGATTCTCCTTTTGCGATAGTATCGAATTTTTCCCTGTCTGTATACAGGAGGATTTGAGGATGATTTAGTAATTTTTTTATTCCATGCAGATTATTTATATTATCTATAAATATTTGAATTTGTGTTTTATGGTTCAGCTTTGAAGTAATAAAAAACACATCCTGTTCGAATCCTGTTCCAGGGTGCTTTTCCTGAATATCAATTATCAGTTTATCTATATTTTTAAAGTTAATATTGTTTCTCCGGATATGATCAATTATACGACTGGATGTGCCGACAATTATACCGGGTTTCTTTCGGAAAAGATAAAGATCGTTTCCAGCATTTCCGTCCTGCCCCAGGGGAGCCAGAGAAATTTTTAATTTATTGGCATTGGCAAGAAAAGTGTAATTTTTTTCTATTCTTTTAACTGATACTTGCGAATCAGTCAGTATAATTACAGATGGAGAGTTTTTTGGGGAGAATTGTTCTATAAGTAGTGGAAGAAGGTACGATAATGTTCTTCCCCTGGCTTGTTCGGTTTCAGCAATTGTGTCTTTACCCGAAAAGATTGCAGGAAAGACTTGTAGTTGGAATGAGGTTGGATTGGTGAAACCACACAGTTTTAATGCAGCATTTACCTTTTCAATTTTACCGTGTTGCCTGAAATTGTGTAACAAACTGATATCCTGTTTGAGTTTCTTTTAAAGAAGGATATAATTAGAGGTGGTTTTTGTCAAGAAATTGATAAAAAGGCTGCAACCAAAGGAGAGTGAAATGAGAAAATTTTTCATTATTTTAAGTTTATTTATAATTTCTGTATCTCTGTATGCAGAAGTGTTTCGTTATAAGTACAACCAGGGTGAGAAATATAAGATCGTTTCAGTTGTGGATGAAAGTGTATATATAGATGGAATATTCAGCCATAAGGCCAGAATACTCAATAAAATTTCTGTAGAAGTTGCAGATGTTTTTGATGATGGAAGTGGTGAAATTGAAGCCAATTATTCAACTTCAGAGGAACGCACTGGGAATGTTCAGGTATATGCACTATCCCAGGAGTACTATTCCACATTTATTAGAGACGAAACAGGTAAAATCAGTATTGACCCCGGTTTCTTTATGCCTGTTGTCAGGAATGTCCCCCTCTTTGACAACCGGGATTATAAACCCGGTGATATATGGAGTTCGGAAGGGTATGAAGTTCATGACCTCCGAAATGGATATGGTATCAAGGAGGCTTTCAGTTATCCGGTAAAGGTTAAGTATAAATATCTGGGTAAGGAAGAGAGGGACGGAGCTTTATATGATATTATTTCAATATTCTATTCTATTTCTTACCGCACTCCCGATTATTTTTCCAGGTATCCATTATATCCGATCAGGGTTACAGGATATTCAGATCAAACACTATACTGGGATAATGAAACCGGCAGACCTTATGCCTATGAAGAGGAATTTAATATACAGTTTAGTGTCTCGAATGGAAGTTCCTATGAGTTTACCGGTACTGCATGGGCTAATGTAACTGAATCTGAACTGATGGATAAACACAGGATTGCCGGTAATATTGAGGCCAGACTGGAAAAGGAACGCCTTGAAAACGCAGTGGTAAGTATTGATGAAAATGGGGTAACCATTACCCTTGGCAGCATCAACTTTGGTGCTGATTCCTCTGCACTTAGTTATGCAGAAAAAAAGAAACTGGATATAGTTGTTGATATCCTGAAAAATTATCCTGAACGTGATGTTGTTATAACAGGGCATACTGCTTTAGCAGGTACGGCCGAAGGCCGTCTTGAACTGTCAAAACAGCGGGCTGCTATAGTTGCGCAGTATTTTATTGAAAAAGGCGCAAAACGAAGTGATCAGTTAATTATCACCGGGAAGGGAGCATCCGACCCTGTCTCGGATAATAGTACCATAGAGGGGATGGCCAGAAACAGGCGTGTAGAGATAACTATTATCGAAAACTAAATAATATAGGTGATAAAAATGGGAGCATCTTCAATTTTATATAGAGGAATTGAGAAAATAATAAATAGTAGGGACAAGGCATGCCTTGCCCCTACTATTGGTGCTCTGTTTATAAAATCAGGGTTTATGTTACCCAGGGACCTAATGGAGGATCTTTATCAGTATTACGTTGATTCCGGTAGGGACAGGTCGCGACCTGTCCCTACCGATTCTGATTCTCTTAGGGAGTTTGCCTATCATCTGGTAGATGTTATTGATCTTTTTGATATGGATTACGATAATATTAAAGATCCAATAAAACTGGATGAATGGGTAACTATAAAAGACCTTTTTTCTACCTATGCTGAGGATATTGATGATGATCTGTTAACCTATGTAATGCAGTTTGCCATAGAAAAGGGGGCGTTCCGGTCGTCGTAATTTCCTGTAGGGACAGGTCGCGACCTGTCCCTACAGGAAATCACGACCATATACCCTGTTCCACCAGTTGTCCTGTAACTGCCTCTGCCCAGCCTTTGTTTGCGTGGGGGTTTGCCGGACTGGGGTGGAGAATTGCGGAGATTTTATAGCGGTTACTGTTATTCATTGCTTCTGCAACTCTTCGAAGATTTTTTTCTGCATATTTACCAATACCTACCAGAAATACAGGTTCCATTATCTCTATAACTGTTCTAAGATGGGAATCACATATTTTAGTTAGTGGATCTCTTTCTGCTGCGGGGAGTTTATCCGGTGTCAGATTTTTGCCGCTTTCTTCCATAAATACCAATGGGCAGTAGTTTTCAATATAATGATCTTTAAAAAAAGATGTTGCTGATTCATATCTTTCTTCCATTAAACCCCATAACCTTCGGCCGCTGACTTCACTTCTCCGGCAGTTCCATCCTTCAATAGGGCGTTTCGGGTGGGATTTTTCAGGCTGCAATATATTACCCTCAATCCCCAACCACTCTTTGGCATAGGATACTTCCCCGAATGGAATTCCTGTTTGTGCCATCCCCCATGGACCGGGATTCATTCCCAAAAAAAGTACTTTCTTTTTATTATTACCATATTTAAGGATATAATTCCTGTGTGGTTTTTTTGCATAGATAAGGGGGTTGTAAACATGGTTTACTTTCCCTGAAAATTTAAGTTTGTTTGTTTCTGATGCAAGACTGTCTGTTGCTTCAAGGAGTTGTTTGATATTTGAGTGCATAAATTATTCCTGTAGTCTTTTTATTTTATCCCGAAATTTATATATCCGCAGATTTGATTTACTCTGCCACTGATAAGTTCCGAATGTATTAATTTTATTCCCAGTCCCGGTGTTATACCTGGTCCTCCAAACTTCATCCCTTCAAACATGTAAGCAATATCAAGGGAAAACCCTGAACCATATTCGATTTCTCCGTCATAGCTTAGATCTGTATTTGGAATAAGCAGGTTGATTCCACCATTTATTCCCAGGACCAGACCTCCCCGAAAAGGAATAAACTGCAATCCTCCTGTGAGTAGAATTGAATAAATTGTAATTGATTCTGATGAGGCTGAAAAGTGGTCTATGCCTGTTGTGAGGTTGATGGTCCATGCTGTTGAATTGGATAGACTACTACCAAACAGGAAATTTATACTGAATGGTATTCGGAGGAGTGAAGCTGGATCCATCCCATCAACTGTTGTTTTTATTCGGGGAAAATAAAAAGACCGGGCAGATCCTATACCAAGCTGATAGATAAATTCATTTGAATTAGATGGAATTTCTTCAACCACAGAGCTGCTCTGTGAATAAACAGACCCTATAGCAAAAAAGACAATAAGAAGGGAAAAGAAAAGTCTTCGCATTTTTTAACCCCGGAATTGCAGTTAGCAGTGATCAGTAAACGGTTATCAGAATCTGCTCACTGATAATTGTTCACTGTAGTACCGGCGATCGGAGTTGAACCGATACACCCTTGCGGGCGGCAGATTTTGAGTCTGCTGCGTCTACCAATTTCGCCACGCCGGCATCTGACGATGACAAGTTAACCTATAATCTGTAAATAATCAATCCTGTTAGTGGACTAAGGTTAGTCTTAGACATATACTGCTTCTTAATCATGTGGTTATTTCGAAAAAGAAAAAAAGCGGAAAAAGATAGTATAGTTGGAGAACTATGGGAGTGTTCTTTTAAAGGGAAAGGTAAAAACAGATTTGAACTTGAAAATACATAATCTTTAAAAGCTGAAATAGCAGACAACTCTCTTATACTAAAAGCAAAAAAACAGAATCTTTTCATTTGGAGTGTAAATAATTTTTATCGGTACAAAGATTTTGTTTTGGATGCAGTTATCTCGATAGATAAGGATAATGGACACTCAGCTGCAGGTGTTCTTTTCCGTTATGCTGATGATCGTAACTACTACTATTTTATGGTCTCTGAGGACGGATACTTTCGTCTGGATGTTGTTTTTAATGAAACTCCAAGGATGTTAATCCCATGGACTCTCTGTTATTTTGAATCACCCCGGGAGATAAGACTCAGAATAATTGTTCACGGCTTTTCCATCGCCCTGTTTTTGGATAATGAATGGGTTGGGGAGATAGACGATGATACGATCGATGCAGGTTATATTGCTTTCGGGGGGCAGAATTTCTCAAATAAAGATGCTGCTTATTTCTCACTTTCCAGGATGATAATAGAGTCCAGAGCTGTTGAAGTTGAAATTTTCTACCATAGTCAGGTTAAGAATGGAATTATTCCTGTAGAAAATAGAAAAAGATTAGCCCAACGATTATTTGATTCAGGTCAGTACAGTGCTGCTTTAATACAGATAAAAAAAATATCCAGAGAAAATCCGGCTGATGCCGGGCTTTTCCTTCTTATGGCAAAATCTCTAAGTATGTTGTTTTCTTATGATGAAGCTCTTGTTGCTCTGGATTCGTGTGTTGAATTATCAGATGGATACAACAAAGATATAATTATTGAGAAATCCGGCATATTATATCGAATGAACAGACTTCTTGAGCTGAGAGATTTTCTGAATTCCCATTCTGATATTTTAAATGAAGATTCTTTTCTTCTTAACCTGATGGGTAATGCAGAGGATGGTTTAGGTAGGTTTGATATAGCAGTCGATTATTATAGAAAGGCTTGCAATATGGAATCACGGAATGGAGTTTTTAGATTGAATATTGCCAGAACTTTAGAGAAAACAGGTAATCATGAGTCTTCATTTGCTTATTATAACGAGGCTGCGCTCTGTTTTTTCAGGGATGAAAATTATGATGAGCTGACACATGTAGTTTCTGGTATGTCCAGGTTAAAACCGGGTAATAAGGAAGGCCGAATTCTTGAGGGCAAGGTTCTTTTTGATGAAGGGAGGTTGGAGGAAGCATCTCTGATATTTCAGCGTTTAATAAAAGAGGGTCTGGAAGATAGTTCTGTGGATTTTTTGTATGGAATAATATTGAGGGACAAGGGGTTTAATGACGAAGCTCTGGCTCTCTTTAAAAGTTCAGCAGAGAAGGAAGAAAAATTTTATCCTTACTGGTTTAGGTATGCGGAAACGCTCTATTTAATGGGACTGCCTGCAGAGGAGGTTGTTCTAAAAGCTATAGAGCTTGAACCTGATAATCCCTGGGTACATAATCTTTATGGGTTGATTCTCCTTTCAGAAAATAGAGGAGAAGAGGCAAAGTTACGCCTTTCCAAAGCCCTTGAACTGGAAAAGGATTCTATAGATATTTTAATAAACTATTCGGATGCTGTTGCTTCGGTTGATGGTATAGAAAATGCGCTGTCTCTTTTTTCAGAAGGACCAGAGATTCCGTCAGTTCAGAATCAGATGGGGAATCTTTTATATGACATTGGAGATTACGAGAAATCGGCTAATTTATACCGAAAGGCTATGGCCGGAGATTCATCCAATAGAAATTATAAAGAAAATCTTGCTTCTGCTCTGTTAAAACAGGATTATGTTTTGGCAGCAGAAGAGATTCTCTCCGGATTAATGGAAAATCATCCAACATCTGCAACTCTTGAGATGATTGCCCAGGTTGCATTTAGAAAAGGGGAGTATAGAAGAGCTGATACTTCTTTTATTGAAGCTATTAGACTTTCCCCTAAGAATTTTAGAATCCTTTTGAACTATGGTGATTTCCTTTTTACCAGATTGGATTACAAAGGTGCAGGAGAGATTGCAGAAAGAATTTTGGCTGATGATGGAACCGGAGCAAGTGAAAATGAGAAAGATGATGCCAGACAGTTGCTCGCTAAGGTAAAAAGTGCTCTTTATGATAAGTATGAATGTTCAAATTGCGGAAAGACATGGTGGGTCCCAAAGAATATACCTTTAATAGATGTTGTTCGTCTTCATGGAGAACCGGATGGGGAATCGCCTGCAGGGAAATGTAATAAATGTGGTAAAGTTTATTGTGTTGCGTGTGCAATAGACCATATCAGGGGCAGTCGTTTTGTTTGTCCTGATTGCAATGAATATCTTAAGTTATCGGAAAATTATTTAAAGTATCTTGCAATGGAATATGCAAATCGGTAGGGATAGGTCGCGACCTGTCCCTACCGAGTCGGCTTGACAAACCCATATCAATAAGTAATATAAACGGTAGAGACGCAAGATCTTGCGTCTCTACGTATTGCATATGCATTGTGTCTATATTTTTAGGATGTAATTAAATGACAATAAATAAAATATTTTTTCTTTCATTTTTATTCCTGGTAATCGCTTTTTCCCCTGCTGCAGCTCAGGATATACTAACGGCATCGCAATTTTTTGATTCTGTTTCAGATAAGTATAGTACAGTAGAAGATTATGAAGCCAGAATCAGTATAATTGCCGGCGAAGTTGGTATGGAAGGAATATTGTTTTATAAAAGTCCTAATCTGTTAAGAATAAACTTTTCTGAGCCGGAAGAGCAGGTAATTTCAGTTTATGATGATATTTTAACACTTCATATTCCGGATCAGAATGTTATTATGGAGCAAAAATTACAAAGACATTCTGATGCCACTCTGGCAGTTATGGCAAGTAAACAGGGTCTGGAGCTTTTAAAGAGGGGATACAGTGTAGCCTTTCTAAAAGGTCCGGAGCCGGTAGTTCTCGACGAGGGTTCAGATGAATTGGTCAGAAAACTAAATCTTGTTTGGCGTAAAACAGATGAAGGATACAGGCAGATTGTAATGTCCATAGATAAAAACGGGATGATAAGAAGAATGAAAGGGCTTACTGTTAATTATGAAACTTTTCAGTTTGATTTTACTGAAATTAGAATAAATCAGAATATACCTGAAGTCAGGTTTCAATATGATACACCTCCTTCTGCATATGTTATGAATAATTTTTTATTTGAACCGGAAGAATAGATATGGATACATTTGGGGAAATATTACGTTCTTCCCGTGAGAAGAAAGGTTATACCATTGAACAGGTGGCGCGTGATACTAATATTGCCAGGAAATATTTGAATGCACTTGAAGAGGAGAATTTCTCAATATTCCCCGGGGAGCCCTATCTTATCGGGTTTCTGAGAAATTATTCTGATTATTTAGGATTGGATTCCAAAGAAATAATTACTCTCCATAAAAATATGAGATTACAGGAACAACCTGTACCTATAGAAGCACTTTTGGATACAAACCGTTCCAGGACTCCAATTATACTGCTGATTGTTTCAATAGCTATAGTATTGGGTGTGGGTGGTTTCTTCCTTTATAAATATATTACTGCAGAATCGGTCCCGGTCGAAAGTAATACAGTAGAAGAAGTTATCGAAACTCCTGATAAAATTTCTTATGATATTACTTTGACAGATATCGAAGACCGCTTTAAAGAAGGATCAGAGTTACAGATATCAATTTATGATAATACTTTTGATCTTTCTATAAAATCGGTTGCAGCGAATATTATATTGTCTCTTCCTGGTGGTGAGACTATGTTTAATCTTGGGGATGAGAAATTAATAGATTTAGACGGGGACAGGACTCCTGATATTGCTATTACAGTAAATGACATTGATATAAATGCGAAAACAACTGTTCTTAAAATAGCAGCTTTAGAGCAAACTGTCGAAG
>DAOWMA010000351.1 GCA_030643345.1 Spirochaetaceae bacterium | reverse complement strand
TCTTTGGTAAATGAAAGTTCCCTGGTGGGATGCATTACTACACACCATGTACCTGTAGAGTTAAGGATAAAGTTTTTCTCTCCGTGTATCAGGTATGGAAGTAGTGATGAATTGGAATCATGTATTCCTGTTGTTACGATAGTATCAGGATCAAGTTTGGTTTTTTTTGCAGTTTCTTTTGAAATTTTGCCAAGGATATCTCCCGGTTTATTAATATTTTCAGGAAGTTTGGAAAGTATTCCCAGTTTATCAGCGACATCAGACCATCGCCATTCTTTGAAATCCCATAGGTAACTATGGCATCCTGCATATGTAAAATCAGCTGCTGCTTTACCTGTTAGTTTATAACTGAAGTATTGTGGATAAAAAAGTATCTTCTCTGTTTTTTCAAAATCTATTGGGAATCGTTTTTTTAGAAAGTAGAGCAGTTTTGCATAGTTTATAAGGGGCTTTACCTCTGCAGTTGCTGTTTTTACCTGCAGTGCATCCCTGGCTCCTGCAAGATTGTAAAATTCATCATGGAATTCTTCACTAACTTCATTAGTATAGGCCACTACCGGAACAGAAGGATTCCCCTTCTTATCAATACATACTCCTGTTGCACCATGGGTTGTAATTGAAATAACCTTTATGGGATATTTAGATCCCATAGTTTTTAGGCCTTCAATAAACCAGGAATCAATTCCCCGGGTATCTTCTATATCAAGGTCCTTATATTTTAATGTAGGAAAAGATGAGTAAATAGAATCAATTTGTTTAAGATTATTATCAAAAATTACAAGTTTTTTATTTGTTTTACCTATGTCAAGAACGGCAATTGCGTAATCCATGTTTCCGGATCTCCCTTAAATTTTGTCAGTATTCAGACCAGTTCAACACTCAAACCGGATTCAATCAGTTTCTCATAAATCTTTTTACTTAAACCTTTATCTGTAATTATCCTATCCATACGGGCAAGGGGGAATATCTTTACAAAACCATTTTTTCCATACTTACTGGAATCGGTTACAGTAATAACCTGCTCGGCATGTTCTGTCATCTTTTTAAAGATCTCTGCACCCTCTGCAAGATGTGTTGTAAGGCCTGTCTCCAGGGAAAAACCGCCAGTTCCAAGAAATGCATACTTAACATGATACTCTTCAATATCTCTTAGTGCCATTGGGCCTACTATTGCTTCGGTAGATGGTCTGAACTCACCTCCTACAAGAGTCAGGTGGAGAGCAGGGTTTATTCTGGCATATGTGAATGCAAGGGTGGAGTTTGTGACAATATGTATATCTCTTTTACCAAGCAGATATCTGGGGATAAGGGAAGATGTACTTCCATCGTTTATCATTACAGTATCACCGTCTTCTATCATTGCAGCAGCAGCTTTGGCAATTCTCTCTTTTTCTGAGCGCATTTTTTTCTGTCCTTCCAGTATGGCCGGATGATAGGCAGGGAATGCTCCTCCCCGCATGCGGACAATAACCCCTTTTTCTTCAAGTGAACCAAGATCACTTCTTATGGTGACTGTGGAAACATTAAACACCTTACTTAAACTGTTTACTGTCTGATTCTGATTTTCTGTGAGTATATTAAGAATTTTCTTTTCCCGTTCTGAAAGGCTTATATTCACTTGGTTCTCCTAGGTTGCATAGGCGAGCAGCCAAGGTTGCATGGCCGAGCAGGGATGGAGTCCCGACCAGGCAAACTTGTTTGCGACCAGCCTCTTTTGAGCAAAGTCAGTTTACAATATCTTTCACTTCGCTTTCAAGAGGCTTTCTTAATCAAATATGCAAAAGATGTTGGTATTGATCCGGAAACTTAATGATAAGATTGACAACCTGGGTTTCCTGCATGATAATACTCTTCTACAGGATAACTAATCCATATTAGATTAATATATAAGGCTGGTCGCCAACAAGTTGGCTGCTCGCCTATGCAACCAAAGGAGCAGATTGATGGAACTAAAAGATTTAAGGATTGATGGTAAAAGGCTGCAGGAAGAAATAGAGGCTTCCGCTAAAATAGGGGCAACTCCAAACAGGGGGCTTGACCGGTGTGCAGCCACAGAAGAAGACAGGATTGGAAGAGAATTGCTAATGAAATGGTATAAGGAAACCGGCTGTGAAGTAACTATTGACGAAATGGGGAATATGTTTGCAGTCAGGCCCGGAAAGAACAGGAAGCTAGGTGCTGTAATGACTGGTTCTCATTTTGATACTCAGAAACCTGGCGGTCGGTTTGATGGAATTCTTGGAGTACTTGGTGCTCTGGAAGTTATGCGGACAATCGATGAAAACAATATAGAGCTGGAGAGAGATCTTATCATTACAAACTGGACAAATGAGGAGGGGGGTTGGTTTGCTCCTGCCTGTATGGGTTCCGGTGTTTGGGTTGGAAATCATACAAAAGAGTGGGCCTATGAGCGAAAGGACAGAGATGGAAAGACAGTTTTTGGTGAGGAGCTTGAGAAAATAGGTTATAAGGGTACTTTTCCTGCTTCTCATAAAGAATGGAACGTTTATGCCGCTTATGAGCTGCACATTGAACAGGGACCTCAGCTGGAGGCAGAAAAGGTCCAGATAGGCGCGCCAAGGGGAATACTCTGTCTCCACTGGTACGATATCTATCTGGATGGAACAGCAAACCAGGTTGGTCCAACACCCATGACAGGCAGGAATGATGCTCTCCTTGCTTTTTCCGAAATGAATGTTGTGGTTAACAAAGTAGCACATCAGATGGGCAATATGGTTGGAACAGTTGGAGAAATTCAGAACTATCCAAACTCAAGAAACATAATTCCAAGTAAGGTCCACTTTACTGTAGATATCCGGTCCTGGGATGATGAACATGCAATAAAAGCATGGGAAATGATGAAGGCAGAGTTTGAAGTAATTGCAGCAAGACGGGGTTGTCCTATTAAAACAGAAGAGTTCTGGAAGGTTGCCCATGCTCCTTTCGATCAGGAATTAAATGACAGGGTCGTGGAGAGTGCAGAAGAACTTGGACTTTCTGCTATGAAGATGTACTCCGGTGCAGGTCATGATATGAGTGAGGTCAATCAGGTTACAAGGGGAGCTATGATTTTTGTTCCATCCATTGACGGCAGAAGTCATGTAGAGGT
>DAOWMA010000254.1 GCA_030643345.1 Spirochaetaceae bacterium | reverse complement strand
CTTACCATCGTCAAGGATTCCGCCGTTGGCTACAGTAGGAATTTCCTCTGCCAGCACAGGTACGTACTCATCAGTTGAAGTTCCTTTGTAGGTAATAAGGGTCTCATAAATCTGTTTCATATTGGTCCATGAAGCAGTATCGTATGCAACCGCAATATCAAGACTCGGAATGGTACCAGTGGTTGCATTAACCAGGGTATCAGGATTCTTGATTGCTGATACAGCTGGTGCTGTTGTAGTATCAGTTGTGGTAGTTTCTTTACCGCCACCTGCAAATACTGTAAATGCAACTGTGATCATAAGAAGTGTGATCAATAGGTTTTTCATATTTTCTCCTTTAATGAATTATATTGTTAAATAGTTTAAACCATTAAAGGGTGACATGCAACTAAATTTACAGGCAATGTTAAAATACTCACAAAATTTCTGTATTTACTTCCATAGTAGTAAGAAAACCAGAAAAACCCCTGGCTTCCAGAGTAGAATTTAGTATAGGACCTCTACCGGTAAGTTCAAAAATCAGTTTTTTGCACTTTGCAGCAACTGCATTTTGAGAAAAATTATCAATAAGATGCCTGGCAAGACCCATACCTCTGAATTTTTTTTCTACCCATATAGTATTAGCAATTGCGATAATACTACGGGTATCCCCTGTTTTAATAATCCCGCCACTGATAAATCCCGCAAACTCACCATCTGCCGTTTCTGCACAGATAACCAGGGGAATATTGCCGGAAATATTCAGGAAGGACCTGTTTCTGCTGATAAGATACTCTGCAGTGATAATTTCCTGATCGCCCAGACTTTCCATAATAGATTCATCAGATTTCTCTTTAATAAGGTTTTTCCACCTGGAACAATCTGCAATAAAAACGAAATCTGTCAGAATAAGGTTTTCTGTCTCATCTGTGTTCTCATCAATATCACTGTACTTTAGTATCTCACTGTTCAGGTTGTACCATTCAATTACCCTGGATCTCATTACCTTCTCTTTATGGAGATACCACTGCTGTTCCAGAGATTCGTGTTCTTTAACAATATTTTTAAAATTTCGAAATGCACCTCTCCCTGCGGACAGTACCTTTCCAAGAGCTTCCTTATAAACAGGGTTATGCAGAGAGGCTGTAAATCCCTCCATCAGCTGGAAACCGTCAGCAGGCAGCCAATCCGGCACCGGTATTACAAAAGAATCAATATCCTCATCATCATATTCTTCGTAGGCTTGTGTCTCCGAGATAACGTCACCGGTTTTAATATCCACACAGTACTCATCAAATTGATTTTCCATTCCAAAAATTATCATATCAATAATTTCCGGCGTTAATTGAAATAAGATTTCCCCCATTGAATTGCCTCCGCTTCTACAAAAACAGAGGGTAGGCGCGAGGCCTGCCCCAACATTGTTATTTTAAATAACTATTGATAAAAAGGTCAAGATTTTAATCTCTTATACTACTTGACTGTTCTCTTTAATCATACGATATTTTACAGATAGAGTTTAAAAGGTAAATACTAATAGGAGAGAGGTAATATGAGTATTATTGAATTTATTGAAGCCCGGGAAATTCTTGATTCCAGAGGAAACCCAACTGTAGAAGTTGATGTTATCCTGGAAGATGGGTCCATGGGTCGTGCAGCTGTTCCTTCAGGAGCATCAACAGGAATCCACGAAGCAGTTGAACTTAGAGACGGAGACAAAAACCGTTTTATGGGCAAGGGTGTGCTAACTGCAGTAGATAATGTTAATAACATAATAGCTGCGGAACTTATAGGTCTTGACTCCCTTGATCAGGTGGATATTGACCGGACCATGATCGAGCTGGATGGAACTGAAAACAAAAGTAAACTTGGGGCCAATGCAATACTTGGAGTTTCCATGGCTGTAGCAAGAGCTGCTGCAGACCACCTTGGCATTCCATTATTCAAATATCTGGGATCATACCATACATCAACACTGCCTGTTCCTATGGCAAACATCCTGAATGGAGGATCTCATGCAGATAACTCTGTAGATTTTCAGGAATTTATGGTAATGCCTGTGGGTGCTACCAGTATAAGGGAAGCAGTTCGAATGATTGCCGAAGTTTTTCATAACCTTAAGGGAATACTCAAAGGAAAGGGGTATAATACCAACGTTGGAGATGAAGGAGGATTTGCTCCAAATCTTAAATCCAACGAAGAGGCCTGTGAAGTAATATTGGAAGCTATTGATAAAGCAGGATACAAAGCTGGAAAAGATATTTTTATTGCTCTTGACCCTGCAGCTTCAGAGTTTTACGACACAGATAAGAAAAAATATATTTTTAAGAAATCTGACGGGAGAGAACTTTCATCTGAAGAGATGGCAACTTACTGGGATGAATGGGTCGACAAATATCCAATAATCTCTCTGGAAGACGGTATGGCAGAAGATGATTGGGAAGGCTGGAAAATTCATACCAAAAAGAGTGGCAAGAAAGTGCAGATTGTTGGTGATGACCTGTTTGTAACCAACACAAAACGTCTTGAAAAGGGAATAGACATGGATATTGCAAACTCAATACTTATAAAAGTTAACCAAATAGGGACCTTGACCGAAACATTTGAAGCCGTTGAAATGGCAAAGAGAGCGGGGTATACAGCAGTAGTTTCCCATAGGTCCGGTGAAACAGAAGATAATTTTATCGCAGATCTTGTTGTAGCCCTCGAAACAGGACAAATTAAAACAGGATCCATGAGCCGGTCTGACAGGATTGCAAAATACAACCAGCTTATGAGAATAGAGGATTACCTGGAAGGTACAGCAACATATCCTGGTATTAAAACATTTTATAATTTAAAGAAATAACAACACGCATTTCATGAAAACATTGTAGGTACGGCCACAAGGGTTTGCGTGCAAACCCTTGTGGCCGTACCTACTGTATTATCAAAAATCGATTTTAAACCCGTCATACACACCCTTATATGGTACCGAATCAATATCCAGTGAAGTTACATAAGCCATAGAAGGACCCTTCCTGCACCATCTGATAAAATTATCTACAGATGCAGCTTCACCCTCACAGTAAATCTGAACAGTGCCATCCCACTCATTCCGAACCCAACCGGTCACACCGAAACGAACTGCTGCCTGTATTGTTGAATATCGAAAACCGACACCCTGCACTTTGCCATGTACTTTTATTTTTAACGATTTGGTTTTCATGATATGCCATTCCCGACATTGAATGTGACCGTACCTACTGTTTATGTATCCAGGTGTTCTTTAATGAGCTCTGAAATTCGGTCATAATCGTAAGGTTTGTATATTACATCAAAGGGTATCGAAAATTCAGGACGAAGAAACCCGCTGGTTATTATTATTTTTTTATCACTGCAGTATCTGTCAAGAAACTTAATCCAATAGTCACCACCAAGAATCTGCATACGATAATCTGTAATTATCATACTTATTTCATGATCAAGAAGCTGCTTGATTGCACTTACACCATCAGATGCAACTAAAATACTATAGCCCTTCTTTTGAAGAAAATCTCTTAGGGTCAACCTGACAGAATCCTCATCCTCTACAAGAAGTACATAAGTTTTGACTGTATCGGGCACTATAAAGTCCTCGCTTTTAAAAGATCTCTAAGAGCTGTAATAAGGTTATCAAAATCCAATGGTTTTGTAAAAAAAGCATCAGCTCCCTCTGACAGGATTTTCTCTTCCTCGAAGGAATCATTTAATCCACTGATCGATATGACAATAGGATTATTAAGATCTTTATCTTCCTTTATTTTTGTGCAAAGAAGATGGCCATTAACACCCGGCAAATCAATATCCAAAATTACTGCATCCGGTTTCTCAGAAACAAGAAGCTTTCCTGCTTCAAATCCATCAAAAGCCTGAAGGACATCAAATTCTTCAAGTTTTCTTAAAAAAATCAACTTCATCATCTCATTCAGTTCTTTATCATCATCTATAATTATTACTTTTTTCTTTTTATTAAGCTCTGAAACAACACTGGTAAGCTCTTCAGGTATTCGCATACCACGGTCATTAAGAAATTCAATAAGATCTTCAGAATAGATCCGGTATTGACCACCTGGCGTAGTAAATGCTTTAAGATGAT
>DAOWMA010000165.1 GCA_030643345.1 Spirochaetaceae bacterium | reverse complement strand
TGCATAACCGAGCAGCAACGAAGTTGCGACCAGGTAAGCGAAGCGCACGACCAGACTACGTATGCACAGTGCTATTGTTTTATTATTGGTATAAGTATATTCTTGGAAAGAAGGCAAAAAGGAAAAAGTGATTAAGTTTGATTGGATAGAATCTTGTATTCAGGATGGTAATTGTTACTGTTTATATTCCAACAAAACCCAAATTTAAAAACCCATTTGAGCGAGGGGAAAATGGATAAAATCTGTAGTTTTTGTGGTAAATCAGACATTGTTAAAAAAAAGGTTCAGTATATTTACAAAAAAGAAGATAAATTCATGGTTATAAATAATGTTCCCTGCGATGAATGCAGTTATTGTGGGGAAAGATATTACCATGCTGATGTATTAAAACAAATTGAAAGAGAATTTGATGATCTGGTAAATGGGAAACGAAAGGCAAAGATTGAGGTAGCCGTTCCAGTTGAAGAGTATGCAGAATTGGTTTCTTAGAGATTCGAGGCGATAAATCGCGTCTTTACACGAAGATCTGGATCTGTGCCGATGCGTTATGGATTGGAGGGGCGCCGAAGGCGGTTTTTTGTAGGGGCGGATTCCATATCCGTCCCTATAAAAAACGGGACCCCCGCAAAGCCAGGTCCATGGGTAGGGGTGGATTCCATATCCACCCCTACCCATGGAAACGCCCAAATAGAACAACAAATAAAAACCCGCAGGAAATAATTCCCACGAGCAATAATTAACAGAGATAAGGACGATTCATGAATCGTCCCAACACCCTTTTAACCAATAACCTCTTTATAATTTGCAAGAAGCGATGCTTTTCCCTCAAGAATAAATGAAGCACTCATCTTGACCCTGGGCAGCATCTTTTCAATAAAAATCTCTGCAACCTTCTTTTTACGATCTGAATGAGCAGCATCCCTAAGCATAAGATAGGCTATAATAAGGTCCGTTGCCATCTCTACAAGACGCCTTGCATGATATGTAACAAAATCGGGACCTTCAACATCTTTTACACCTACAAGCGTTTTTTCAAAGTCATGACGGGCTTTAAGAAGCTCTTTGTGAAGATTCTCTGCATGGGAAAAATCTTCACTCTCATACTCATCCATTATTGAAATTACAGTTCCGGAAGTAACTCCGCCGATTGCGGCAACAACCTGAAGCTGCGTTGTTCCTTCATAGATATTTGTTATTCTGGCATCACGATAGTGACGTTCAACTCCAAATTCCTGCATATATCCGGTTCCACCATGAATCTGGATTGCATCGTAAGTAACCTTATTAGCCATCTCAGTATTATAAGCTTTTACAATCGGTGTAAACAAATTGGACAGTCTTGAATATCTTTTAAGATCAGTTTTAAATTCTGCTTTTCTATCGGGATACCTCTCCTGCATCTCTTCAAGACCCTCTTTCATATCTACAAATCTTGCTGTTTCATATAAAAGAGTTCTACCCGCTTCAATAGAAATTTTCATCTCTGTCAGCATCTCATATACTGCAGGGAACTCCCTTACAGATTTACCAAACTGTATTCTTTCACTGGCGTATTTATCTGCTTCTCTGTAAGCAGATTCTGCAATACCTAGTGCCTGTCCTGCTATACCTAATCTGGCACTGTTCATAAGCCACATGGTATATTTGGAAAGCCCTCTCTTTCTCTCCCCGACAAGTACTACAGGAGCATTGTTAAACTGAAGCTCACAGGTAGGAGAACCATGAATACCAAGCTTATGTTCAAGACGACGGATCTTCATATGCTCATCTCTTCTGTAGAGAAAGAATGAAAGTCCCCTCGCTCCGGTTTGTCCTTCTTCACTTCTGGCTAATACCAGAGATATCTCTCCATTCCCATTGGTGATAAATCTTTTAACACCATTAAGAAACCACTGGCCGCTTGCAGACTGGTGTGCACGAAGATTAACGGCCTGAAGGTCCGATCCGGCATCAGGTTCGGTAAGAATCATAGCACATCCAATTTCTCCTGAGGCAAGCTGTGGAAGGACCTCCTGTTTTTGTTTATCTGAACCGAACTTGTTAAGTGTTTCCCCGATATCCTGCTGTAGACCAAAGTTCAGAAAAGAACCGTCAGCTCTTGAGACAATCTCTGCTGCAACAGACAGCATTATAGCAGGAAAGTTCAAACCGTTGTATTTTCGAGGTAGAGAAAACCCCATTAAATCAGCTTTTGCAAATATATCCAGTACTTCTTTGGTCCCTTTTGCGTATTTTACCTCACCATTAATCAGTTCGACCCCTTCCTCATCTATCTCTGCTGCGAGAGGTGCAAGGGTATCCCCGCTTATCTCACCTATAATGGAGAGGACCTTATTGTATGAGTCCCTGGCATCGGCGATATCAACTGGTGCATAGGGATATCTTTTTGCATCCCTAAATTTATCTTCCTTCTGGGTAATAATCCTGTCAATATCCATATTTTCCAGATGAAAAAGTATATCTTCGTTATCTAATAAAAAATTCTCCATACTACCCCTTTGCCTTGAAGGCTTTGATGAACTTCGGAATAACGTCATTCAGATCTCCTACAATACCGTAGTTGGATATCTGGAAGATTGGTGCTTCATGATCTGTATTAATAGCAATAATTCTTGCAGATTCAGCCATTCCGGCCCGATGCTGAATCGCACCTGAAATACCACAGGCAATGTAGAGTTTAGGCCGCACAGTTGTACCTGTTTGCCCAACCTGGTGCTCCTTTGTTATAAATCCTGCATCTACCGCAGCTCTGGAGGCACCAACTTCTCCTCCTAACACATGTGCAAGTTCCTGGACCAAATCAAAGTTTTCTTTTGATCCTACACCCATTCCTCCCGAAACAATAACCTGAGATCCTTTCAGATCAACAAGCTTCTCCTCTTTTATTTTCCTGATAACCACAGAGGGGAAATCTGAATCGATGAGTACAACTTCGAAGGGCGTAATCTTTCCCTTATATTTGGAGTCCGGTGTTCCAACTTTCATAACACCTTCCCGAACGGTAGCCATCTGAGGTTTTTTCTCGGGACTGACAATTGTGGCTACAATATTACCACCGAAAGCAGGCCGGATCTGGTACAGGATATTACTGTAGTCAATACCCTTGCTGGAGTAGTCTCCAATTTCAAGGCTTGTACAATCTGCAGTAAGACCCACTTTAAGATTGGAAGCAACTCTTGGCCCTATATCACGACCTGTTGTTGTAGCACCATACAGTACTATTTGTGGTTTGATTTTTTTAATAATTTCAATCATTATTTTTGTATAGGGCATGGGTGTATAATCACCCAGTCTTTTATCTTCAATTATAAAAATCTCATCTGCACCATATTGAATAAGTTTTTCAGCCTCTCCCTTAACTTCACTGCCTATAAGGACTCCGGATACTGAAGTCTTTAGCTGATTCGCAAGATCACGTGCCTTGGAAAGAAGCTCTATACTTACATCTGCAACTTTAGCATCATCCTGCTGGATAAAGACCATTACACTGTTATTTGAACTCAATTTTCTCTCCTTCTTAACCCAGTGTATGGTCACTGATCAGTTCGTGGACCATTCCTGATATAGAATCTTCTGTATTCTCAACCATTTTTATATCCTCTGATTTAAGGATGATAGACTCGATTTCCTTCACCTTGGTTGGAGAGCCTGCAAGACCACAGCTTTCAACATCTGCATTAATAGCATTTATGTCCCATAAATTAATGGCTGTCTCACTGATTCGATCAATAGAACTATCAATGTAAGACTCGTCATAACCAGCTTCAGTCATTTCAGCAGAAGCATTTTTATAGGTCATAACACGGATTACAGAAGGCGGCCTCGGGGGGTAACCTTCATCTGTAACAGTAAGAAGAATTGGAAAAGGAGCCTTAATGATCTCGTACCCCCCCTCAATTGATCTCCTTGCCTCTATTTCTTTCTTTTTTATGTCTATATTTTCTATTTTGGAAACATTTGTTATCTGGTTTATTCCAAGTTTCTCAGCTGTCTGAGGTCCAACCTGGGCAGTATCACCATCAATAGCCTGACGGCCGCAGAAAACGATGTCATAGTCACCAACCTTCTCAATGGCACACTTAAGGGCATAAGAAGTTGCAAGAGTATCTGCACCGGCGAACTTTCTGTCAGAGATAAGAGCAACAAAATCTGCTCCTCTGTATAATGAATCTTTCAAAACCTGGACAGCCGATGGAGGACCCATAGTAATAATATGTACTTTTGATCCGGGATTTTCATCTTTAAGGACAAGCGCAGCTTCAAGAGCATGAAGGTCCTCCGGATTAAAGATTGCAGGAAGAACTGCTCTGTTTACAGTACCATCCTCCTTCATAGCATCTCCACCCACATTCTGTGTATCAGGAACCTGTTTTACAAGGACAATTAGGTTCAGTCCCATTATTTCCCTCCTTTTGCAATTTACTCGGTCACCGACCGATAAAATATCAGTAGGCCTAAACCTATCACACTCTTAAGATTCTGGCAAATGAATCTTAACATTTTTTTTAATCTTTCCAAAAAAACATTCAAAGTATTGCAAACTGATAAAATATCTATTATCCTTTCGGTAATAAATTATCAAAAGGTTTCAAACATCAAATGTTAAAAAATGATAAGTGGATTCAGGTTAGAAATTCAAACTTAAAGTACTATGAAGAAGTAGAATTATACTATAAAAATCCATCAGGAAATATAGTTCTTTATAAACCAGAGGGTATGAAGTTTGATGATAAAAGTCTTGATAAAAAGTACATTGATGACCTTTATATTCAACCAAAAGATAAAATCAAGTGTTTGAGAGCTGCCCAAAAGGGTTTTAGTGAAGGACTGGTCCAAAATATTGTCAAACACGATATCAATACAGTAAAAAATGAGCTTGTAAGTTTGGTGGACGAAACTCTTTCCCAGCCCAGAAGCGGCGGTCTGGAAACGGCACCAAATCTGATTAATAATATTATCAGTGGATATTCCTCACAACCGGACGTTATAAAAAATCTTGCACGGATCTCTTTTACAGATTACACAACAACTATTCACTCTATAAATGTTATGGCGCTTACAATTGGATATTGTTTTTACAACCACATGACCGAGAAAGAGACCAGAGAATTCGGACTTGCTGCCCTTCTCCATGATGTAGGGAAAACTGAAATTCCCGGGGAAATTCTTACTGCAGGCCGGGGACTAACAGACCTGGAATTTATTCAGATGAAAAAACACCCCAGAATAGGTTTCGATATATTAAAATATACGGGAATGGATATTAAGATTGCAACTGAAGGTGCCCTGGAGCATCATGAAAAACTGGATGGGAGCGGTTATCCTGAAGGAAAAACAAACATTTCAAAATGCGGAATGCTTCTTGGTATTATCGATTGTTATGAAGCGATAACAAACGATGACCGTCCATATCGCTCTGGAATGAAGCCTATGGCTGCATTACAAATTCTAAAAAAAGATGTTGAAAAAGGCAAGTACGATAAAAAAATATTTGAGACTTTTGCCTATAGTCTTACCGACTTTAACCGAAGCGGAAAATATAAGGATTTTTTCTAGG
>DAOWMA010000348.1 GCA_030643345.1 Spirochaetaceae bacterium | reverse complement strand
CCTCTATACTGTTGTTCTTCAGAAAAGATTGTATCTTGGATGTTATATCATTAAATTCAGAATGACTTCCGGTTTTAATCCTTAATAGTTCTGTTATCATTTTACCCTGATTTCTCCGGCCCTCATCATTCTTACAGCTTCCTGGAGTATAATATCAAAATCCAGATCGTAAACAGGCGGTATATCCAAATTCCTGTTGTATTCATTTCTAATCAGCTTTTTAATTATCCGGTCTTCAAGAACAATTCCATCCTGATGGAGTTCCCGGATAAATTTTTCCTGATCATTCTCATTCATATCCGGATGACTGTCGATAAAATTTGAAATCAAATTTTCCTTTAAAATCCTGCCGAGTGATTCTGTCTCTTCATCACTTAGTTCCTTCTCTTTTACCTCACGATCAGGGTCGATGCCGATTTTATCAATATTTATATCTGCAGGAGTGTAATATCTGGCAATTGTAAGTTTGAGACCTCCTTCATGGAAGGACATTACTTTCTGAACAGATCCTTTTCCAAAGGTTGTCTCCCCTATAAGTGTTCCCCTGCCGGTATCTTTAAAAGCCCCTGCAAGTATTTCCGAAGCTGAAGCGGAGCCTTTGTCTATAAGAACAGCTATTGGCATATCAGCAGGGACCAGAATCGATTTGGTTGACATAAAAACTTCATTCTCACTTTTAATTCTTGACTTTGTTGTTACGATTGGGCCGCTGGAGAGGAAAAAATCCCCTATTTCTGCTACAGAATCAAGAAGACCCCCCGGGTTCCCTCTTACATCAATTATTAAAGAGGTGTAGGAATGACTTTCAAAATAGCGAATGGCCTCTTTTACCCGGTCATCTGTGAATGGGGTAAATTGAATAATCCTGAGGTAACCGATATTTCCAGGCAGCATAGCCTCTTTAACGGTTGGTATTTCTATAATTGCTCTTGTAAGGGTAATATCAAATTCAATTTCCTTTCCCCTTAGAATAGTAACAATGACATCAGTGCCGGGAGTTCCCCGAAGTCTGTCTACAACATCATCAATCGTCAGATCAATAACTTCCTTACCTTCAATATGTGTTATATAATCTCCTGCATGGACTCCGGCCCTATAGGCAGGAGTATCTTCAATAGGAGATACAACATTTACAAAACGGTCCAAAGGATCTTCCATGGTGTTCCCCGGAGCAGGTTTTGATATGTACAGACCTACTCCCCCGAACCGGCCTGTTGTTGTATCGTTCATATCCTCCATATCATCTGCAGTCAGATAGTATGAATAGTCATCATCAAGAGACTCAAACAGGCCTTTTAATGCCCCCTCATACAGAACTTCCACCGGTACTTCATCCACATAATTTTCTATTAAAAAAGTAAACAGGTATTCAAACCTGGAAAGGTAGTCTTTCGTTTCTAAATTTGATTGATACGCCCATAAGTTAGGTGAAAAAAATGTGATTCCCGAAAAAACCAATAGAAAAACACTTAATAGTATCCAGAAAAATCTTTCTTTATTTTTCATTGTTATTAATCTCCAATTATCTTCAGGATCTCACCATAATTGTCAAAGGACATATTTTTAGGATTATCCGGCAGTGTATTTGCTAAATATACCTTCTAATTTATTATTTTCATGAGAAAAGAGTATATAAATAACCAAAGTGAAAGTAAAGGTGTCCGGAAGGGAAAATTATTCTGAATTCATTGTTATTTTTGGGTGTTCCCTCTGTTATGGCAGGCACGGGGGCCTGCCACAACAGAGGTCAGGCTATCCACTCCAATTCCGCCCGGATTTGATTAACAGGACCACATTTTGATTTTCTGGGTAGAGACGCAAGATCTTGCGTCTCTACCACATACACCCCCGGTACGGGATTTCCGTTTCTATCCTTAACACATAGGGTTTCGTGGATGTTTTAATATCCTAATTCTTAGGTGGTTCCGGTACGCCTTCGGTTATTCCGTATTCGTAATTACCAATAAAACTCAAGTGGGAAACCAGTCCTACCTCAGCATCCCAGCGGAATATTCTAATCGCAGGGGGTTCATTTAACGGATCAAGGTCATCTACATCGTGGAATTCCAGACCGTAACTGAAAGCCGAGCTGGGTGTCACATATACAACAGTGCCGTTCCACAGGAGGACAGAGTCTCTGTGAGTATGACCGCTTGCGATTGCTTCAATTTGAGGATGCTTCTTTATTACTTTACCAAATTCTTTTTTCCCGTTCATCCCAAGATTGTCCGGATAGGGCATCCCTGTATCGAAGGGGGGGTGATGCATGAAGATAAGAGTTGGCCTCTCTTTCTGTTCAGATAGTTTTTCTTCCAGCCACTTTAATCTTGCCTCACACAGCAACCCACGGTGGGACCCGGGTTCCAGGGTATCCAGGGCAATTATTCTTATGGGTTTGTCCTCAATTGTATACTGTATAAACTCATCATCAGTTACAAGATAAGGATGATCACTGAAGACTTTCAGGAGGGTTTCTCTCTGATCGTGGTTGCCCATTACAATAAAATAAGGGAAGTTAAGCCTGTCCAGTTCGGATTTGACCCTTAAATAATCCTCTTCCTTTCCATGATTGGCAAGATCTCCGGAAACTACTGCCATGTCCAGAGGGGGACCTATTGAATTCAGGTGATCAACCGCTTTAACCAGCCGATCAAACAAATCCATTTCACCGGATGGGAATGGTATTTTCCTTCCTACATGCAGATCTGTTATCTGCCCGATTGTAAAATATTTATCAAAATCATCCATGGCACATAGAATGATACTCGTTTTCTATATTGTCAACAGGTTTTTTTACAAAGCTTTTTGCGCTGTGTCACATTTTGTATTTAATAAGTAGCTCTTCTCTAATATAGAGCTACTACCTGGCGCAAAATAGCCAGACTACGGACGCATAGCCGAGCAATCGTAAAAAAAGGTCACAGCGCAAATTCCCATATAAAATTACGGTACCGGGATAATCTTAACGGTGTCTATAAATAATGCTTTACCAGGAGGTACTTAGTTTGAAGATTACCCAATGATGAAACAGGTAAAGGTCCGGTGATGCGCTTACCTGGTCCATTCGTGTAATCGGTCCGAATGAGGAGGATACGGCAGTGACAGTCTGCCCGCCGATAGTGTAGCCT
>DAOWMA010000230.1 GCA_030643345.1 Spirochaetaceae bacterium | reverse complement strand
GGTTAAAAAGGTATGAATCTATTATTCCTTACAGGATTATTCTTCATTGGTCTTATTGCCATATTAGTTGAGTTTTTTGTGCCTGCAGCCGGAATAATAGGGATTATCGGGGGAGGATGCATTATCGGGAGTGTTGTAAAGGCTTATCTCGATTACGGTATTCTGACAGGCTCTGCATTTCTCCTTGGAGCGTTAATTCTAACGCCACTTTTAATCATGTCCTACTTTAAAATATTCCCCAAAACCAGAATAGGTAGAAAATTGATTCTAAATACAAATCAGAGCCATGAATCAGGTTTTACAACCTTTACGCAGGAAAAATACCTGTACCTTAAGGGGAGTTCCGGAATAGTTTTAAAAGACATGCGACCTACAGGAATAGTAGAGATAGAGGGACGGAAATTCAATGCCCTGACAAATGGTGAATACCTGGATTCGGGCAGCAAAATCCAGGTGTTTAAAGTAGAGGGAAACCGGGTATTCGTAAAAAAGGCTGCAACCAAAGGCTGGTCGTCAACAAGTTGACTGCTCGCCTATGCAACCAAAGGAGTGTAAAAAATGATCTACATAATAAGTATGATTCTGATTGGACTGGTATCAATTGTCTTTCTTGTTTTCTTTATCAAGTTTTTCAGTCTCTGGTTCAGGGCGCTTCTATCAGGGGCCCGTATCAGCCTTGCCCGGCTTATCGGAATGTGGATAAGAAGGGTTAAATCCACAGTAATAGTTGACAGCAGAATAATGCTGGTAAAAGCCGGACTGCCCATAGACTCTGACCCTCTGGAAACACATTATCTGGCGGGGGGTGATGTTATAAAGGTAAGCAGGGCCCTTATTGCTGCAAATAAGGCGGACATACCCCTTACCTTCCAGAAGGCGACCGCTATAGACCTTGCAGGAAGAGATGTTCTGGAGGCGGTAAAAACCAGTGTCTACCCCAGAGTTATTGACTGTCCTGATCCTGCCAAGGGAAAACTAACAATTGATGCCGTAGCAAAAGACGGAATACAGGTAAAAGCCAGGGCCAGGGTTACTGTCAGGGCAAATATTGAACATCTGGTGGGAGGCGCTACAGAAGAGACAGTAATAGCAAGGGTGGGAGAAGGTATTGTAACAACCATCGGTTCTTCTGAAACCTACAAGGCTGTTCTTGAGAACCCGGACCAGATATCGAAAACTGTACTGGAAAAGGGTCTGGATGCAGGGACAGCCTTTGAAATTCTCTCTATTGATATTGCAGATGTGGATGTCGGTGCTAATATAGGTGCAAAGCTCCAGGCAGACCAGGCGGAAGCTGACAAACGACGGTTTCAGGCTGTTGCAGAACAGCGGAGGGCAGCAGCTATTGCCCTTCAGCAGGAAAATGTGGCCAAAGAGCGGGAAAACCGTGCAAAGGTGGTTCTGGCGGAAGTAGAAATTCCCAAAGCCATAGCCGAAGCCTTCAGGTCCGGGAACCTTGGTGTCATGGACTATTACAACCTCCGGAATATTCAGGCAGATACTACAATGCGGAAAAATATAAGCGGAGAGACTAAAGATGAATAGTAAGGGAATACTGGATATAATTGCGATTTATGCCAGTGCAATTATCATCCTGCTTCTTCTCAGTGCCACTGTCATATTCAGAATCATAAGAGAGAAAGCCGGGAAAAGGAGAAAACAGGCAGTGGCTCCTCTAAAACCGGGAATTACCACAAAACCGTCGGCCAATCGTACAAACATATCAGGAGTTCCGGACAGAACACTTCCTTCTTCAGATCCCGAAAAATATGGAAGTAAACAAAGTATTGTAACAGGAAGAATAGAGCAGCTAAGTACTTTAAAGAGGGGTATCATTTGGGCTGAAATCCTGGGCAGACCAGGGGGCAGGAGGAGGAGAAATACCTAACCCCTTGGCAGCATTCCGGCAAGAACAACTTGACCTTTGTTTTATCAATGTTTAAAGTTTACTATATTGATAAACTTTACAAATCTATGGCAACATGGAAGGAATGGAGTTAAGTATGAAGATTGCAGGGAATATTACAGATCTGATTGGAAACACACCTCTTTTAAGAATCAGGTCTCTGTCAGAAACTACAGGAGCAGAGATCCTGGGCAAAATGGAATCCTTTAATCCTCTTTCCAGTGTAAAGGACAGGATTGCTCTGGCAATGATACTGGATGCCGAAAAGAATGGTAAACTAAAAAAAGGTGATTTGATTGTAGAAGCAACCAGCGGGAACACAGGTGTGGGACTTTCATATGTTGCAGCAAGCAGGGGCTACAGATGTATTTTGACCATGCCCGACTCTATGAGTATTGAAAGAAGAAAAATATTAACAACCCTTGGAGCTGAACTGGTTCTTACACCGGCAGCTGAAGGAATGAAAGGATCTATAGATAGAGCTGAGGAGATTCTCAAAGAAAATCCCGGCAGTTTTGCACCCAGCCAGTTTTCAAACCCTGCAAATCCTGAAATTCACAGACAGACCACAGCCAGGGAGATTATCAGGGATACTGATGGTCAGATAGATATTTTTATTGCTGGAATAGGGACAGGCGGAACAATTACCGGTTGTGGAGAGGCCCTCAAAGCTTACAACAGCAGTATAAAGGTTATTGCTGTCGAACCTGCAGAATCTGCAGTTTTATCCGGAAACGAACCGGGACCACACAGAATACAGGGTATTGGCGCCGGATTTACGCCGGATATACTGAATACTGAGATTTATGATGAAATCATTAAGATTAATTCTGAGGAAGCGGCTGATACAGCCCGGAAAATGGCGAAGGATAATGGTATTTTTCTGGGTATCTCCTCCGGTGCAGCATTAAAAGCTGCAGAGATTGCAGGGAAACGCCTTGAGAATAAAGGAAAGCGGATTGTTGTTATCCTACCCGATGCAGGAGAACGATATCTTTCAACATGGATTTTTGAATAGGAAAAATAACTGGAGGTGTCACAGTCTCGAATTTTTCCAACAGTGGGTTAAGGATGTTGATATCATCAGTGCCGGTCCTGCAGGACTATTTGTCTTCAATGTGATATAATTTTAGATATTCATACTATTCCGGAGGCAGCGTGAAAAACATATCACTAATATTGATTGTTTCCTTTTTTCTCATTCCCAGTTGCATTATCTGGGCAGCACCTGGAGGAGCTACTTCGGAAAAATGGATAGATATTAACTTGTTTGGATACTGGGGAAGACTCTTCAACAGATCTTCAGAGCTTGATATGGTAAGCTCTCCCATGGAATTCGGCAAATATGATATCGGTCATATTATTGATAAAAATATTAAAACAGCCTGGGTCGAGGGTATAAAAGGCGATGGTATTGGTGAATATATTTTAATTGTTACACCTGAAGAGACCAGGACAATCAATATTTTTTCCGGCTACGGCGAAAATCTTTCTCTTTTTCATAAGAATAATCGCCCCAGTAAAATACGCTTAAGCTATTTTCTGGGAGTTGAATATGATGGGTGGGGTCAGGTTGGTACTAAGTTTAAGGCTGTAAAATTTGATGATGAGTATGTTATAACCCTGGAAGATACAATTACATTACAAAATTTCGACTTCCCTTTCAATGATATGGAGAAACTTGCAATTTTCAAACAAAGATGTCTGGATGATTTCAAAACCGCAGGTTTCGGGAAAAATATGTATGGCCCAACTGAGCTACCACAGGCAAAATGGATTTTAAAGATTGAAATTTTAGATATTTACAAAGGGAGTAAATGGGAAGACACCTGTATATCCGAAATATTTTTTAATGACCGCTATATAGGTAATTTGCATGATTATAAAAATAGAGCAATAGAAAAAGTTTATGAAAGTGAGAATTATAATGAGATCATAATGATAACAGAAAGTAAAGATTCTGTAACTCTTTACAAATCTAATGATAAAGATACTGGTTTATCTATTAGTGAAATTTCAAAAGATAACCAGTGGATCATCATTTTAAAGGAAACATGGAATAAAAATCTTTCCCGTACTGAAACGGAGTATAAGATCTTCAATACTTTTTTTGGAAAGGACATGAAAACAGAACTTGAAAGGGTCATAGGAAAAGAAATAGAAGGGCCTTTCTTCATTAATTATAAATATGATACACCTTCTTATGAAGATGATGATCTCTATTTAGAATTTGAGTATGCAGATGGGTCAGGTCCCGGAAAGATTGAATTAAAGTAGAAAAGAGATTAAATTGAGAACAAAACAGGTGTAATAAAAATAAATGGTGCTAACCAGGAAGCTTCTGTAGATCTTTACTTCAAATATTTCGATACAGTGGGATTAAGTTACGAGACAGATCGATTATATGATGATCCTGATACCCTTTCATGAAAAATTGGTTGAATTATTGAAATTATATTACATCATAGGCGGGATGCCGGAAGCCATTGATATTTACAGAAAATCAGGACAGCTGAACAATGTCAGGGATAGACAATTAG
>DAOWMA010000280.1 GCA_030643345.1 Spirochaetaceae bacterium | reverse complement strand
GATATAATAGCAACAATTTTCAGACAAACAATGTTTGCAGAATTTGAACATGAAGCCCATGCCATGGTAGAAAAAGGGATTCCGATAACTGTGGATTCCATAAGAAAAAAGTACAGAGATCTCCTTAAACTTTACTTCGGGAGCGAAATGGAACTGGAAGAGGAAAGTGATCTGGAAGGATTAAGGATACCCCATTTTTACAGGTCCTACTACGTTTATAAATATGCAACCGGACTTTCTGCGGCAATAGCGTTATCGGAACGAGTGCTTAAAGGCGGTGAATCAGAGCAGAGAGACTACCTGAACTTTCTGAAATCCGGAGGTTCCAGATACCCTCTTGACTCACTTAAACTTGCAGTGGTGGATATGAGCAAACCTGGGCCGATAAAAGCAGCTATGCTGGTATTCAGGAAACTCCTGGATGAGATGACTGATCTGATGCTTTAGACAAACTGTTTATTGACAACTGATACCTGATTTATACATATCTTGACATTTACCTACATTTTATATACTTTTATACCCGTATGGAGGAAAACAATGGAAGATACCATCCTGACTATTGAAGAAGTAGCTAAGTATATAAAAGTTTCCGAAAGAACTGTCTATGACTGGGCCCAAAAAGGTGAAATACCTGCAGGTAAATTGGGCAATGTATGGAGATTCAAAAAAAGTGAAATTGATCGATGGATCAATGACAAACTGGAAAATAATAATATCAAAGGCAGTGGAATAAGCGATTTGAAACACCTGCTTGCTCCGGAAAGAGTTATTGTTACCAAATTTTCCACTAAAAGAGACATCCTGACTGCACTTATTAATAATCTCTCAGAAGCTCCTCAGATTAAAGATCATAAAAAGCTTGAAGCTGCTATCTGGGAACGGGAAAAACTAATGAGCACAGGAATTGGTTTAGGCATAGGAATCCCCCATGTACGTATCTACACAGTTTCTGATATTGCTCTATCAGTTGCAGTAAATAAAACAGATATTATTGATTATCAAACACTGGATGATATTCCTATCCGTATAGTCTTTATGGTAGCCGCAGCGTATAATCAACATGCAGAGTATTTAAAACTTCTTGCATCAATCAGCAGACTGCTTAAAAATGACTCCTTTAAAAATGAACTGTTAAAAGCTGCTGGTCCAAAACAGATCTTTACTTTACTTACGAAGGGGGAGTAAAAAATGTTAAATCCACAATCAAGTATCCTGTTTATTCTTGGAATAGGAGTTTTCGGCGGAATTGCGGGAGCATGGTTATTTCAGAAGATAAAAATTCCCCAGGTCCTGGGTTACCTTGTAATCGGAATTATTATTGGCCAAAGCGGAATGAAACTTATTAACAGTGATATCATAGTTTCTCTAAAAAATTTTAATTTTTTCGCTCTTGGTATAATAGGATTCCTCGTTGGAGGAGAACTTCACGGCAGTACCATGAAAAAATACGGGAAACAGTTTTCTGCAATTCTCTTTGGAGAGGGTGTTCTTGCATTCCTGCTGGTAACAGTTTCTATCAGTCTTGTTCTCTATATTTTTACAAAAAATTTCGCAGCTGCATTGGCAGGCGGTATTGTGTTCGGGGCTATAGCCTCTGCTACAGATCCAGCCTCCACCATGGATGTACTCTGGGAATACCGGTCAAAAGGAGTACTTACCACGACAATTATTGCCATTGTAGCTCTGGATGATGCTCTGGCCATGACCCTTTACGGTCTTGGGACCGGTGCCGCTCAAATGATTATTGGAGGAGACACTTCTGTCCTGGAACAGTTAATCAAAATAAGTATAGAACTATTTGGCGCTGTAGCTATGGGTGGTGCAGCAGGTTTTTTTATGAACATCATTATAAGATACAGCAGTGATAAAAATCGTACAATGATATTTGCAATAGGGACATTGCTTATTGTAATCTCATTAGCTCTTATGCTTGATATTGATGTTATTCTCGCAACAATGACATTAGGGATTGTAATTACCAACATGGCCCCAAACCGGAGTAAAGAATTATTCGACCTTATTAAAAATTTTGCCTCCCCCATTTATGTACTTTTTTTCGTACTTGTCGGGGCCAGATTAACATTAAGCAGTATGCCTGGATTTCTATGGATTATTGTTGGCCTCTATGTTCTTTTTCGAAGTGCCGGTAAGATGACAGGGGCCTGGCTGGGAGCAAAACTAACAAAAGCAGATCCGGTTGTACAAAAATATACAGGGATGGGACTTTTTGCCCAGGGCGGTGTAGCAATAGGTCTTTCAATTATGGCCAGTCAGCACCTGAATAATCTAATTCTTGCAGATGGTATCAATCTTGGAGATATCATAATAACAGGGGTAACGGCAACTACTTTTATTGTACAGATTATTGGACCTACTATGGTAAAAATTGCAATAAAACTGGCAAAAGAAGCTGGGAAAAATATAACAGAGGAAGATGTAATTGCTAAATGGAAGGTAGCAGATGTACTGGAAACAGATGTTCCAATAATTAAAATTACAGATTCAGTAAAACAAATAGTAACACTCTTTTCTGAAAGTGAATACTTTTGCCTGCCGGTTGTTGATCAGCAAAATAAAACTTTAGGAATGATTACCATGAACGACCTTAAAGAACTTATGATCTCTCAGGATACCTGGGAATGGATTCTTGCAGAAGATATACTATCTACCACATCCGATGTAATTACGAAAACAGAATCCCTTGAAGAAGCAATGACAATATTAAAGCAGCTTGGCAGAGATCAGCTTCCTGTTATTGAGTCAATAGCAAATCCGATACCCATGGGAATCCTGGATACCAGGATTGTCAGAAAGCTTGTAAATAAAGAGATGGTAGGTATCTAGCGGAGACCATGAAAGTATTAATTATTGAAGATGACAGCAGTATAGCCTCATTTATAATAAAGGGATTAAAAGAATCAGGATTCACCGTAGATTCTACCGCCGATGGCGAAGATGGCTACATGAAACTTCTGACTGGTGTTTATGATGCAGCAGTCGTGGATATCATGCTTCCGGGTATGGACGGACTTACTGTCATTGAGAATATCAGAGCAAAAAAGATAAATACACCAATTATTATTCTCAGCGCTAAAAGAGAGGTAGACGATAGGATAATTGGCTTTCAAAAGGGAGGAGACGATTATCTGACTAAACCCTTTTCCTTTTCTGAGCTGCTGGTTCGTATTCAGTCCCTGATCCGCAGATCACAGAAAGCAGAAATAATAACAAATCTTGAATGTTCTGATCTTACAATGGATTTAATTTCTCACAGTGTTATTAGAGGCAGTACCACTATTGAACTACAACCAAAGGAATTTTCTGTTCTGGAATATCTTCTAAGAAACAAGGGAAGAGTAATTTCAAAAACATTGATGATGGAAACTGTCTGGGATTACAATTTTGATCCCCAGACAAATATTGTTGATGTTGTAATTTCAAGGCTTCGAAGTAAAATAGATAAGGACTTTAATACGAAACTACTGCATACAGTCAGAGGTGTCGGCTATGTTCTTAAAGAAAATTAAAAACAGCTTTAAGAAAATCCATTTTAGGCTTGCTTTAATTTTTTCGTTAATTTTTATTATCTCTTCGGGGGTCCTTTTTACATTCTCTTTCTTTTTTCTTTACAGTTCCATGAATGAAACAGAGGAGGAAGAAACAAATAGGAGATTATTAAACTACTGGGCACTATTTCAGTCGGAGGGAATAGATCTTGTTATCCTTGAAATTGAAAAAGAATCATTCCTTTACGGCGATCGTCCCTT
>DAOWMA010000025.1 GCA_030643345.1 Spirochaetaceae bacterium | reverse complement strand
CTGTCGATTGTATTTTATTGAAGATAATCATATATTTAAATAGAGAAGGAGAGGTTTGTGCCTGGTATGGAATCCACAAAGAAGAACTTATGGGATACAAAAATCTTTAAAAAAATTAAACCATTAGAGTAGGAGGTGTAGATGATTCGTCCAGGATTATTTCAGGTTTTCCCATCAGATAATTATTCAGTACGTTTCTACACAGCATAAGTCTTTTTAGATTTCTGCAATCGGCGCCGGGATGCACGGATTTCATCTGTATAGGAATCCAATAGACCATTCAGTTTTACGGTAAGCATATCAAATCCGAATTCTCTCATACCTATTTCAAAGTTAGTATCGGTCATCAGACTTTTTTTCTCAGGATTGGTTAAGATGAGATGGATCTCATCAAGAACTGATTCGGGAATCTCCAGCAAACCGTTATCATCATAATCATCCCGTATTTCAATATTATCAAAACCGGCACCCTTGATATCGGTCTTGTAGACCAGATATGTAGACACTACCACAGGAACCCGGCAGGAAACAGCTTCAAGAAAAGCATTCCCGAACCCCTCCCACTTAGGAAGGTATGTTGCAATGTCTGCATTAACAAGAACATCTCTGCCGGTATACAGGCGCTCTCCATCACCATTTAGCATTCTAACTGACGAAACTCTATCGGAAATTAAATGCAAATCAACATTTTCACTAACGGCAAGGTCCCGAATACCTTCAATATAGTAATCATCAGGCTCATCTCCCTGATAGAGAGAAACTATAAACTTTATCCGTTTTTTTATCTCAGGATACCTTCGGCCATACATTCCTACAAGGCGCACAGAATCCTCAATTCTTTTTCTGGGGATAATTCTTGTTGGTTGAACAAAAAGAATATCATCTTCACTGAAACCAAAATCTTCACGGAAATGACTGTTATAATCATCCATAACTGCAGCATTTTCAAAGTTTTCACAATTAGGAATGACAGTAGGCATAACACGTTTTATGGAACTTAAAATATGTGCAGAATAGGAGGAAATAACAACATGCTCTGAACCAATATCAGAAGGGGGCATTATATTATTTAAGAGCCCCTCTATCCTGCTTTGGCTGAACCTGCTTCTTTCCCACCAGAAATCATGATGGTGAAAAATTGTTGCAACCTTATATTCTGTTAAAAGATTATAGACTGCTATTCCTCCCAGAAGGGTCATAGGCATGGCATTGGTATTCTCAGCTATAATTAAATCTATTTTATTGTCCTGTATATAACGGTAAATATCTTCTCCCAGCTCTTCCCCCTCTACCATCATTTCCTCCAGGATTTTATCTCTGGTAGATGATGTCATGTGAGTTGGCTTTTTTGTAATATAGGGAAACATCATTTTTTCATAGTGTTTCTGAAGTGTAGAATCGAAGCGGAGAGATTCAATAATATACTGATTTTCAGAAATTATACCCTGTACCGGATTTGCATAGTAACCGGCAATTGTAAAAACTTCATGACCTTCTCTACATAGAACTTCAATCCATTTATCTACTTCAAGGGAAACACCATCAACATCTCCCAGTTTTCCGCTTATAAAAGCTATTCTAAACGAAGTTTCCATACCAGTACCTCACAAGGGCATTATGTGTCTATATTAAATTTCGGCTAAATAAAAACACAAATTACAATTAAGTGAGGATTATATTCCACTTTTCACAATAAAACAATTTATTTCTGACTTTTTTACCAATTATTGATAGAGTGCCCCTATGAACCTTATATCAATTGAAAATTTATCTAAAACCGTCAACGACAATCCTCTATTTCAAAATGTAACAATGGGAATTGATGAGGGAGAGAAGATAGGTTTTATAGGACCAAATGGAGCTGGAAAATCTACTCTATTACATATTATTGCAGGTCTTCTGGAAGAAGATGATGGGAATATATCAAAAAACAATAATTTAAGAATCAGTATGCTGGAACAAACTCCTTTAATTCCGGTGGGAATTACTGTTAGAGATTTTTTATATAAAGGAGATAGTCCTGTAATAAAATTAATTGCTGAATATCATAAATGTATCAAAAATTATAATCATACGGAATCCACTGTAGGGTCAGGTCGCGACCTAAGGTTGCATAGGCGAGCAGGAAGCTTGCTTCCAACCAGCCTGATCCTACAAAAACTAACCGAACAGATGGATAAAGAAAACGGATGGGAGATTGAAAATAACTATCTATCTTTTTTAAGTGAGCTTAAACTGGACAATCCGGATCAGATTATGGATAACCTTTCGGGAGGTATGAAAAAAAAAGCAGCTCTTGCAAGAGCTCTTGCATCGAAGCCAACCCTTCTCATTCTGGACGAACCAACAAACCATCTGGATATTGAAATAATTGAATGGCTGGAAAAGTACCTGCATGCAGCTAATTTCAGTTTCATTATGGTTACCCACGACAGGTATTTTCTTGATTCTGTATGTACTGGTATTATGGAACTGGATAAAGGCCGTATTTATAAATACCCTGGTAATTATTCAACATTTCTTGAACGTAGAAATATAAGACTCTCAACAGAACAGAATGAACAGGCAAAAATAAAATCTATTCTTCGAAGAGAGCTGGAATGGTTGAGCAGGGGTCCAAAGGCCAGAGCAAGTAAAGATAAAAAAAGAAAGATGAGAATAGAAGATCTCATGGATAAAAAGAGTCAGATAGAACATGAAAGTACAGAGTTTTCATCATCAAACAGACGATTGGGTAAAAAAATTCTGGAATTAAAAAATATTGAAAAATCCTATAATAATAAAACTGTCATATCACCATTTACCTATAAGTTTAAAAAGGGTGAGAGAATAGGAATAATCGGCCCAATGGATCTGGAAAAACAACTTTTCTCAATATTATCTCCGGACAAATTTCTCCTGATAATGGGAAAATTGGAAAAGGATTAAATACTGAATTTGGTTATTATGATCAGTTGAGTGATCATTTAAGTAAAGCTGCTTCTAAAAATTTCACAGTTTTAGAATATATACAGGAAACAGCAGAACAAATTACCCTTGGAGATGGGAAAATTGCATCTGCTGCGAAATTCCTGGAGATGTTTAATTTCCCATCCGGAACACACAGAACTATTCTCACAAAACTTTCCGGTGGAGAAAAACGAAGACTCTTTTTAATAAAAACACTTATTACAAATCCCAATTTCCTGATCCTGGATGAACCGACAAATGATCTTGATCTTGATACTATGAGACGACTTGAAGACTATATTATTTCATTTAAAGGAACAATTATTGTAGTTTCACATGACAGGGCTTTTCTTGATCTAACAACAGATTTTCTATTTATTTTTAACGGGAAGGGTGGAATTAAGGGTTTCATGGGTAATTACAGTGAATATCACGAATTTATTCAAATAAATCAGAAGACAGACTCACATAACGGTCAGACAGGAAAATACTCTGAGAAAAAGGTCAAAGCTGCCACTCGTAAGGAACAGACTGGTCGGAAGCAAGCTTCCTGCTCGCCTATGCAGCCCAATACATGTCTGTTCCCTACGGCCGAAACAAAACGAAAACTGACATACAAAGAAAATAAGGAATTTTCAAATTTAGAAGCAGAAATAGACAAGCTGGAAGAAGAAAAAACAGAACTTGAAGCCTCTTTCAGCATTCCAGGTATTAAACCGGAAGAAATTGAGAGAAACCATAAAAAATATAAAATTGTCACAGAAAGTATTGAAATAAAACTTGCCAGGTGGGAAGAACTGGCTGAAAGAACCGGTTAAGCCTGTGAAATTTGAAAAAGTTTATAGTTTTTTATTCCTGGTAATAGACATTTTGTAATAGTTAGGAATAATATTAAGGAAATTTATCAAAATTTTATACATGATATTTTTTATCATGTATTTCTATGAGGTCATTATGCAAAGCCTTGGAATAAATATTGGTTCATCAAGTTTAAAAATAGTACTTCTGGAGGACTCCATAGAAAAATGGAGTGAAGTCATTCTCCATGAAGGTAATTTTTATGCAGCTGTAGAACAAATTCTTGGCTTACATGATCTGCCTGAAACTATTAAAACCCTTGTAACAGGAACAGAGGGAAGATTTCTCTTCAATCTGAATAATGTTATTGAACCTCTATGTATAGAAGCTGCTCTGGATCAGATAAATGAAAATGTTGATGCAGTTGTAACCATGGGTGGAGAAGATCTTATTGTTTATACAATAAACAGCGAAAACAAAATTGTTAATAATTTTTCCGGAAGTAAATGTGCTTCAGGCACAGGTGAGTTTTTTAAACAGCAGCTGGGAAGAATGAATATGACCCTGAAAGATGTAGAGTTTGTTCCGGATTCAAGTACGGTGTATTCCCTTTCTGCCAGATGTTCCGTTTTTATGAAGAGTGACTGCACCCATAAATTAAATAAAAATGAGGCAAGTAAAGAAGATATCGTTGTTTCATTAAGCGATGTAATGGCCACAAAGGTAATTGACTTCCTAAAACAGGCAAAAATAAGAAATGGGAAAGTACTCTTAACAGGAGGAACCACTAAAAACAGACATATTAGAAGGTTTATCAGAGAAAAGGCTCCGGATATTAATTTTGTGATTCCAAAAGAAGCTCCTTATTTTGAAGCTTTTGGAGCAGCAATTCTTGCCGGAGATTCAGGGAGTATAATGCCCCCTGTAAGTGATCTGATGAAGATTAACAAAATTAGCTTCGACAGCTATGATGACCTTAAAAAGTCAAGCGATTTGGTAACCTACTTTGATTCTTCCACAGAAAAAGTACAGGAAGATCATGAGTATATATTAGGTATTGACGGCGGATCTACAACTACAAAAGTATGTCTTATAGATATAGTAACAGATGAAATTGTGGCGACTCACTACGAAAGAACACATGGAGATCCTATTCAATCTCTTAAAACCTGCCTGATTGAAATTAAGAAAAAAATTAAGGAAGATATTGGTGATGGAAACATTAATATCAGCCTGGCTTCGACAACCGGTTCATCCAGAGAGATCCTGGGAGTATTTGTTGAAAGCCCCGGAGTTTATAATGAAATAATTGCCCATTCAGTGGGTACAACCTTTTTTGATCCGGAAGTGGATACTATATTTGAAATAGGAGGACAGGATGCCAAATACGTTCTGTTAAAAAACAAGGTACCCATTGATTATGCCATGAATGAAGCATGTTCAGCAGGGACAGGTTCATTTTTGGAAGAGTCTGCCCATGGAGACCTGAATATACAGCATGCTTTCGAGATTGCGGACATTGCCCTCTCTTCAGAAAGCGCTTTAAAATTCGGAGAGCATTGTTCGGCGTTTATTAATTCTGATATTAGAAAAGCAATTCAACAGGGAGCAAGCAGAGAAAGCATTACAGGTGGTATTGTTACCTCAATCGTATCTAACTACCTTAACAGAGTAGTTGGTAACAGAACTCTTGGAAAAAAGATATTCCTTCAGGGGGGAGTTGCAAAAAACAAGGCTGTTCCCCTGGCATTTGCTATGATGTTAGATAAACAGATTCTTGTGCCACCGTCCCCGGAGCTGATGGGAGCATTTGGTGTTGGTCTTCTGGCAAAGGAAAAATTTAATACAGGGCTGCTGGAAAAATCAAGCTTTTCTCTGGATGCTCTTATTTCCCGAAAGATATTTTATGAGAAAGTCTTTACATGTAAATCATGCGAAAACTTCTGCCCGATACAAATTCTTAATGTCAATAGTCATAGATATATGTTTGGGGGAAGATGCAGTAAGTATACTAATACAAAAAACAAACCTGGTCCTTCGATAGAAGTATTTGATTATGTTCAGAAAAGATCAGATCTGTTATTTATAGAGTGTGCACCGGATAAAAAGGATTTTGTTCCTAAGTATAACTTTACAGTTGGTATTCCAAGAGCATTCTCCGTACACACAATGTACCCTCTTTACTCATGGTTCTTCCATAGTCTTGGTATAGAAACTGTGCTTTCAGATACCATTGAACACGAAGGTGTTGCCCGGGTAGAAAGCTCCTACTGTTTTCCGGCAGAAATTGCCCATGGGGCCGTTCAGGATATTTGGAATAAAGGTTGTGACTATATCTTTGTCCCCCATTTTAGAGATTTGAAAAGTTATGAGAAAGATGTACATGCAAATTTCTGTCCAATAACTCAATCACTCCCCTACTATATTAAAAAGGCTTTCCCGGACATTCCGGAAAACAGAATCCTTACTCTTATAGTTTCCTTTAAGTTTGGAAAAGCAAAAGCCCTGGAATTCTTTGTACAAATGGGTGAACAACTGTGTATATCTGCAGCAGATATTGAATATGCATTTAATATTGCCTATGAAAAGCAGAGTGAATACTTCAAAAAAGCATCAGAAATGGGGATAAAGGCATTAGATGATGCAAAAAAGGCGGAAAGATCCGTTATTGCACTTCTGGGAAGACCGTATAATGCTTTCACAAGAGAAGCCAACATGGGGATTCCACGGAAGTTTACAAGCAGGGGTTATTCAGTAATTCCATTTGATATTCTACCTTTTGAAGGAAGTGAAATTTTTGAAAACATGTATTGGTACTATGGCCAGCAGGATATAAAAGCTGCGACTTTATTGAAAGATGAACCCAATATATACGTTACATGGATTACCAACTTCTCCTGTGCTCCGGATTCCTTTCTGCTCCATTATGTAAAATGGATTATGGGAGTAAAACCTTTTTTAATTCTTGAATTTGACAGTCATTCTGCGGATGCCGGAATTGATACAAGAGTGGAAGCATTCCTTGATATTATTGAAGGTTATAAATCTAAAAAAGATGAACTTGAAGAAAAACGATACGACAATGGTCTTAAATTTGTAAATAATCGTGATGATGAAATTCATATTTACGATTCTATAAATGATAAAAAAATAAAAGTAAGAAACAATCCAAGAATTAAACTACTGCTTTCCAATATGGGAGATCTTTCTGCCCAGATGATGGCCGCGTCAATACAGGCATTGGGATACAAAGCCGAAGTTCTTGATGTTGCAGACAGGGAAACCCTGCATATTGCCAGAAGTATACTTCCGGTAAAGAATGTGTCCCCTCCCACCTTGTACTCGGGAGTGCTCTTAAGTATTTTGCTTCTGAAAAATATAGAAAAGATGAAATCTATATGCTTTTTATCCCCATTACAACCGGTCCGTGCAGAACAGGACAGTACTTCGTGTTCTATGAAAATCTATTTAGAGACCTGGGTCTGGAAAATGTAGTTGTTTTTACTCTTAGTGCTGATAACTCCTATACAGAATTGGGACCAGGCTTCTCTAAAACCCTCTGGAGAAGCGCTGTAATAGCTGATTACATGAAAGATATTCAAAATACCCTGAGAGCCTGTGCCCTGGACCCTGATACAGCAATAAAGAAATACAGAGTGCAATGGCAGAAACTTCTGGGAGAGGCAGAAAACGGATTCAAAAATGCAGGGCCTGTACTAAAGAATATTGCTAAAGAGATCAGCAGGATTCCTCTTAAACGAAAAATGGAAGATACCCCTAAAATTCTCATTGTCGGTGAAATTTATGTAAGAAGGGACGATTTTGCAGTGGATGAACTTGTAGACCTATTCAGCAGGAAGGGGATAATTGCAAAGGTATCCGGTATTGGGGAATGGATTCATTATACGGATTTTGTTAGAAAATATGATCTTACAAAACGCTTAAACCTTCTTCCACGCTGGAAAAGACCTTTTTCCAAAGAAAGTCGACAGCTTCTTATACTTAAAATAGAAAAGATATGGAAACACCGTGTAGAAAATATGGTAACAGGGTCCCTGAAAGAGGCTAACCTTATACCGGAAACTCCACATAATATGGATATTATTATGAACAACACATCTAAACACTTTGTTAATCACGAACTTAATTCGGAAATTGCTGTTTCTACCGGTGTTGCTGCGACAGCTATGGAACACGGATATTCAGGAGTAGTGAATATAGCTCCATTTGCCTGTCTTATTGGTCGTGTAATAGAGGGTCTGTATACTCCATGGGCCAGGGATAGAAAATATCCAATTATTTCAGTTGAGATTGATGGGAACCCCTTACCGCCAAACCTTATCAGCAAGCTTAATATCTTTACTGTTAATGTTCTAAGGTTCAGGGATACCCCGGAAATCTCAGATCTGATTGAAGGGTTGGATACTGAGCCATTAGAGGATCAGATTGAAGTTAAAGAGGAAGTATCACAGAAATTATAAGGTAGAACCAGAGGATATTGAATGGAGAACTGAAGATCAAATAATATATGGAATTTTCAAATTTACACTTTTGTAGACTACAAAAGTTTCATAATCTTTGATTCCGGCGACCCTGGAAAGTTCACCATCCAAAAACTCGGACAGACCAAATCCCTGTTCATCACTTAAAAGAATATATAGAAAACAATCATATCTCCCATTTGTAATACTGGCAGAAACCACGCCCTTTAACTGACTGAGTTCTACCGCTTTTTCTTTTAATTCGACTGTATCAAGCTTCAAAGCAACAATAATTACCTGATGCCCGGGAAGGGCCCCTGGATCGATTAAACCGGTAATCTTTAGAACATTTTCAGCGATCAGCTTATTTACTCTTGATCTTACTGTATTCTCAGTTAAAGAGAGTTCTTCTGCCATAACCTTGTAGGATTTGCGTCCTTCTCTAAGCAATTTTATTATAGATAGATTAGTGTCATCAATTTTTATCAACAAAACTCTCCGTAATACTGTTATATGTAAAGAGCCTACCCCTTTATTATCTATTTGTCAATTAATTATTCTTATACTTATGATTCCACAAATAACTCTAATTTCTTTCATCCGAGGGTATCCCTAGCAATACCTCCTGAAAATATTCAATTTGCGGGATAAATTCAGGAGAAGACTCAAATATGATATCTTTATCCATCGCCAATATCACAACCATACTTTCTGAAGCTGCTGCCATCAATTTCTCTACATCGCTGGAAAACAGCCAGGAAGAATATCGTGTTTTCCCTCGATCAAGATATACAAGGGAAATCTGCTTTGACGGCACAAATATCTCTACCTGACCAGCTGATAATTGGATCCCATCCGGTACAGTTCGATATAAATTAGTCATTGAATATAGAGAAAAATTAAGAATAGTGCGTGCTTCTTCTTCTCTGTCCAGAGAATAGGTTCTGTAAAGCCAATCGGCTTCCAGATATAATCCTTCTATTGAGGAGTTCCACTCCCTGGAAGGGAAAAAATACTGGACAGCATCTTCCCCCATAAAAAACAGATCTACTCCATCATCAGTAGACACACAAGCAAAGAATAAAAAACAAATTATAAGGATTGTAAATAACCTAAAATAACGCATTTTAACTAAAAAAGAACCGCTATAAGACAGTTCTTTATAATCTTACTTTTACTTACCGGTTACAGTACAGGTAAATTTTGTACCAAGACCAAGAAATATTTGTTTGTATTCAAAATCCACAGTAGAAATATGTAAAATCTTTCCATCCTGAGCGGCTTCTTTTATACCTGCGTCGACGCTACCAATAATACCCAGCCAAATTATTCCGCTGGATTGTCCTACCAGAACTCCCATTTCATTCGATGTCGCTGCTACAGGTACATTTAGACTGGCACAAGAAAAGAGAGCACCTAAAACTACCATAAGCACAAGCACCTTTAAAACTGTTTTCATAATTTCCTCCGTTTGATTTTACCTGGAGTATATAATAATCGATGCAGAAAATCATTTCAAGCTCTTTTTTTATTGGTTTTTTTATAAACCTTATTCCTGCTATACCTAGTTCCATCCTAATACAAGTACTTAGAAAACTACATAAAACCAATATATTCTGATGCTATTTCTGCAGACTCCGAGCCAGTGTTTTCCATTATTACCTGTTCGAACAACCCCCTGGCAGTCTCTATCTTTCCCAGCTGGAAATTAGCCATACCTTCCAATAGTATTAAAGATCCGGTGATATCAAGATTTTGCATTTTATAAGATCCAATCCATGAAATTGCTTTATCAGCAGAAAAGTTCTCTACAAGAAGGTTTGCCTTAAGGAGAACTGCCTGTTCATAATAGGATGCATCGGGATCCGGAGAAAAATTTGTAATAAGGCCCAGTGCTCCGGATGAATTTCCTGATAACGCCTCCGCATAGGCAAGATAAAACAAGGCCTCTTCCTCTTCAAAATCATCAAAGGCACTGCCCATAGCATCAGAAAAACTAATTCCGGCTTCTGTATAATTCTCCTGCTCCAACTGCACTTTCCCGGCATCCAGATACTCAGCATAATTATCATTGTTCCAGGTAAACCCACTATCAGGAACTTCAGCTGCTCTGACTCCAAGAACAGTTGACTGCCTCGATGGCAAATGTCTAAATAATCGCCTTATCGTATTAAAAATCATGGAATTAGCTTTCAGGCTGCGGAAACTGCTAAGAACGATGCTATCTATACTGTATATTCCAGGATTTGTAAGTGAAAATTTAGTTTTATCACCGGATAATTCAACTATGGAATTCTCTCCAACACGAAAAACAGAACCATCGGGGATACTGTCTCCAGGCATAAGTTCCACCCAGGAGGATTCTTTTTTTATTTCGATAATCCCATAAATATACTCAACAACGGTATCAGCAGTAACTAAAGAGGCTGATACAATTAATAGAATAAAAATAAAGGAACTTTTCATATAGATATCCTTTACATAGTATCTACCCGGAAGCCGTATAAATCAAGATGCAATTTGAAATATCGTTCATTGCCTGAAAAAAAATGGTAAAAATCAGGAAATGGGGTTATAGTGTGATGAAAAGTAGATTTAAAGATGGAGGTTTTAATGAGAAAAGCTACTTTTTTCTTCTCTCTTATTCTATTAACTTCGGTGTATTGTTTCTCGCAAAACACTTCAGTGGATTATAACGACTATTACAAATTTCCATTATCTGTAGGTATTGAATACCAGAATTTATCTCCCTTTGCCGACTATGCTTCCACTTACAATATTTTTGATCTATCCGCAAATATCAGATGGCCTGTCCCGTCAAAGCCCATTTTTCAACCTATGATGCGCCTGGGAATGATGAGTTTCGACAACCAGGATCTGACAGAACCTCTTAAGTGGGACCACAATGACTACTATGTTCAGCTTGGAGCAGCTTATTCCAATAGATTTCAGAAAAACTTTGAGATAGGCGGTGAACTACTGGCTGGTGTTTCCCAGGCTGTTTTTAAGGATTTACTACCTGAGGAAGGTCCTGTGGGATCATTAAATCTAATGCTGGAAGCAGGAACAAGAATAAGCTTGAATCCATCCTACAACATGTCCATAGATATTCATCCTAATCTTAAATATCTGCACTCCTTTAGTTATCTTAATGATTATGACGGATTTATCCTTGGTATAGGCTTTTCTGCTTCCTACCGCTTTGGAGAGGACCCGGATGCTCCGACCGCTATAATCCGCAGTCTTAAGTTCAGCGTAACTGATATTCCGGACCT
>DAOWMA010000237.1 GCA_030643345.1 Spirochaetaceae bacterium | reverse complement strand
TTCCATTGAAAGAGAGGTTTACCTCTTTTCTGAAAGATGAATAATCATGTTGGAAGTAAAGGGACTTAGCCGTACCTATTATAAAAACCGTAAGGTTTTGAAAAATATTAACATCTCTTTTCCGGAAGGTTCATTCACAATAATTGCAGGACCCAACGGATCAGGGAAAACCCAGTTGATGCGGCATTTTAATGGTCTTCTGAAACCTCAGGAAGGGGAAGTTCTTCTGGATGGCCGGTCTATACAGGAAGATCTTACATCTGCCCGGCGGAAAGTAGGGCTGGTGTTTCAAAATGCAGACAGTCAGATTGTGGGACAGACAGTTACTTCTGATATCGCCTTCGGACCGGAGAATCTCCGATGGTCAAGAGAAAAAATAAATAAAAATGTGCAAAAAATTCTGGATGAACTGGGTTTGGATGAGCTTAAAGACCGAAGACCCCATACTCTGTCAGGAGGGGAAAAAAGGCGTGCTGCATTAGCTTCTGTTTTGATAATGGAACCTGAAGTTATTGTCCTGGATGAACCCTTTATCGGACTGGACTATCCTGGAGTAAGTGATGTTCTTTCTGATATTGTACGTCTTCATAAGTCTGGAAGAACCATTATTCTTATTACTCATGATCTGGAAAAAGCTTTGGCACACTGCAGTCGGCTGATTCTAATGAATCATGGAGAGATTTGTGCCCAGGGAGATCCTCATGAACTTCTTTCCCGGTTAGAGGAGTTTGGTATCAGGCGGCCATGGGGACCGGACCGCTCAGTAGAGAGTATGACATGGCTGAAACTCTGATTTTCCATTATCAAAAAGGAAACAGCATACTCCACAAAACAGATGTTTTAATTAAACTGGCAGGAATGCTCTGTTTCAGTCTGATGCTTCTCCCTGTCAGTATGTTTCGACTATCTGTTTTACTGCCATTACTTTTTACTGCTCATCTTATATCTTCTGTAAGTATCAGATCTTATGTAAAGGAAGGTGGGTTTTTCCTTGTAATGGGGGGGCTTATTCTAATTGCCAATACTCTTTCAAGTGGATCTTTTCTCACCGGGTTGTTAAGAGCTATACGTTTTTTTCTGATTTTGTGGATGGCGCTTCTTTTTACATTTACAACCGATCCAATGGTCGTTAGTTCAGGTATTTATCGTCTGATTAAACCCTTTCACTTTATACCTGCCAGAAGATTCAGTACTGTTTTGGGGTTGAGTATGACTATGCTGCCGCTGATACTGGACCAGATACAGGAGATCAGAGAGGCGATGTGGTCCCGATGCGGTATGAATCGGTGGACCCCTTTTCGTAATCTGATACGATTGGGGCTTCCCCTGATTGATGGAATTCTGATAAAGGCAGAAGATCTGGCCGATGCCATGGAATCGCGTTTGTTTGCAGAGGATGCTACTCCCCCGGAAAAACAATCAGGTTCGAAAGGGTATAAAATTATTATTGTTTTATTGCTCAGTGCTATTATCATTCTGGTGGGGGAACAGGTTATTTCAGGAGAAGGATATTCCGGTTTTCTTATAGAACATTATTGATGCTGTTTATTTTTTAAATAGCTGGAATATCTCTTGAAAAGTAAGTATATTTCAGTTTATATCGATGTATTAATCGAAGGGCATATTAGCTATATAGTATGTGCATCTGTTATACCGTTTTCTATGTCACCCTCCATGCAACGCGCCCGAATTACAGGGGGGAAGGCATATCAGGAACAGTAAAAGTATCATTAATTACAGTATTAATTTTTTCTCATTATTGCCTGTTTGGGTGTTCTGTACTTGTACAGCACTTTTCATACACTGAATGACGATATCCTGATTTTTCATCAGGATTTTTATCATATTGGTGACCCACCCTTCATCGCCTGGATGTTTTACAAACAATGAGTAAACCCGGGAAAGCTGCAGCTGGGAGGATAAATAATTCGTTGTATCTTTCTCTGAAAAAAATTTAAATAAATTATTTTTTTTTTAGGCTGGTCGCAACGTTGTTGCTGCTCGCCTATGCAACCGTAGGAGGAGAAAATGTCAGGAATAAAGAAAGTATTGACAATGTCAGTATTTATTCTGCTGATCATGGCCGTGTTAATCGGATGTCCCATGCTTCTAAAAGACAGCACTGTAGAAAGCGGGCAGTATATCAATCTGAGTATCGGCGGTACAGCAGCAAAAGCCATTACAGTCACTGAATATGATGTTACAAAACTGGAAATCGAAATTTACAACCCTCAGGGTGCACTCATTGAGGATTTTTCATGGTACCCGGATGAGGGTCAGCAGTCCTATTTAATCCCTGTTACCGGGGAGGGAGAGTATGAAATAGTTGTTACCCACATCAGTGATGATAATGGAACAGTTATCGAAGCGGTAGAATCCGCAGTTTTTAACATCGAGGTAATGGTAATAACAGCAATCAATATCATCCCGGGGTTAATTGGATATATTGATATCGACCCGGGGAATGAGGAACCACCCATTGAAGACGGTACTTTAACTGTATCGTTAACGGATCTGAGCGCGCCTGACGGGACTTATGTCCCTATTGGTGTGTATCCAGCCGGAGTTGATCCGGTAGTTGATCCGTTTGGTCTAATAGAGGCTATGGGTGGACTTGAATTGATAGGGGGAGGCGGAAGTTCTTTGATGACTGAGCCTAATACTGAAACTACATGGATTGGTACTGGAGGAGTTTCATATGATGTTTATATCTGGGTAGATATGAATGGTAATCTTGAATTTGGAGCATATGAACCTGAACCAGGAATTGATCTTCAATTAGTTGTTTTTCCGGTAGTTGTGGAAATCAATGGGGACACAACCATAGAGTTTACAGGCAGCGATTTTATTGTCGTCCCATAACCGTAGTTAAAGTTAAATTTTTAGGAGGAGAAAATGTCAGGAATAAAGAAAGTATTGACAATGTCAGCATTTATTCTGCTGATCATGGCCGTGTTAATCGGATGTCCCATGCTTCTAAAAGACAGCACTGTGGAAAGCGGACAGTATATCGAACTGAATATCGGCGGTGCAGCAGCAAAAGCCATTACAGTCACTGAATATGATGTTACAAAACTGGAAATCGAAATCTACGATCCTCAGGGTGCACTCATTGAAGATTTTTCATGGTATCCGGATGAGGGTCAGCAGTCGTATATGATCCCTGTTACCGGGGAGGGAGAGTATGAAATAGTTGTTACCCATATCAGTGATGAAAATGGAACGATTATCGAAGCGGAAGAATCCGCAGTTTTCAATATTGAAGCAATGGTAATTACTACCATCAATATAATCCCGGGGTTAATTGGATATATTGATATTACTCCGGGGAATGATGATCCTCAGGAGCCCATCGATCTGACGGGCTACTGGGATTTCTATTGGACACCCGAGGGGGTGCCTGAGATTGGTCCAATACTGTTCTATATTCATCAAACAGGTTCGATCCTGGAATGTACTCAGGGTTTCAGCGGTACTATCAGCGGCTCAGATATTACTCTGGAGGCATGGATTGAGATGGATGAACCTTCCGGTCTGTTTCATGTAATGATGACAGGCTCAGTATCCGGAGGAGAAATTGCAGGGTTGGTAAGTGGTGATCTCGGGGAAGGCATGTTCCGTTTTGTTGATACAACTATGCCTTTCGGCCGACTTGATCTTGAGGGGAATATAGAGGCTTTACCGATATCTCTCCATACTGACTACGGTCTTGGGATTGCCGGTACAAATGAAATGGGCGACGGCAGCTTTGAACTGTTTTTTGAGGATCATGAGTTGGAAGTCTATTTGTGGTTTAATCTTTCTGGTCCCCTGAATGTCGGCGAATACTTGTTACCTATGGATGCCTGGTTCTCAATACGCTGGTTACAGGATGGGATGGGGTATGATGATTATTATTTGGATACAGCGGGAACGTTGACTATAACGTATATTGATAATCTAAGGATTGCAGGTAGTTTTGTATCATACACTCCGTTTGAACTTACAGGTAGTTTTGATGTGGGATTAATAGAGCAGCAGTTCTAGTTTACTGGAATTATGAATTAACAGCTGCAGCATGTTTTAGGTTCTTCGGAGAAAATTGGGGTACCTGTTTTTGAGCCCAGAGCCTGTTGCAGTACATAAATATGACCAGACAGATATAGATCAGCTATTTGGAGCGGTAGATACGGCTAAAATAGTCTGAACAGTTACTATTCCATTAAATTAAGTTATAATTGCTTATGAAACTTGCAAATCTGGGCCTTGGATGCTGGGCCTTCGGTGAAGACTGGTACTGGGGCAGGCAAAGTCACAGTGATTCAGTAAAAACAATTCAGGCAGCCCTGCGTGGTGGCATCAAACATTTTGATACTGCCAGAACCTACAGCAACGGAC
>DAOWMA010000114.1 GCA_030643345.1 Spirochaetaceae bacterium | reverse complement strand
TGTAAGAGTTGCAGATATAAAAAAATGTATGGAAATGTCTATGGCTGCCCATATTAAAGATGGCATTATCGATCCGGAATATGAAATATATACCCATGGTACAAGTATGCTGGTGGATTATGCCCAGGAATCAGGATTACTCCCTACCGAAAATTTTTCAAAAGGAAGATTCGACGATTACAAGAATATTAATGCTGAATCCTTTAAATCAGTCAGAATTAATAAGAAAGCATGTTTTGGATGCGGTATTGCCTGTGGGAATTATGTGAAAGACGGAGAAGCAGTAGTTGAGGGGCCGGAATTCGAAACAATAGCTATCTGCGGATCCTCTATAGGTGTCAACAGCAGGAAAGATATTATCAAAATGAATGCACTCTGTGATGATATTGGTATAGATACAATATCTTCAGGCGGTACAATTGCATATATGATGGAAGCAACAGAAAAAGGACTTCACGATTTTGGTATCCGTTTTGGTGAAGCTGATAAGGCTTTTGAATATATGGAGGATATGGCATTTAGAAGGGGAATTGGTGAAGAATCATCCAGAGGATCAAAATGGCTGGCAGAAAAATACGGCGGCATAGACTATGCCATCAATGTAAAGGGAATGGAATTACCCGGATATGATCCCCGGGGATCCTGGGGTATGGGAATTGCCTATGTCAGTGCAAACAGAGGCGGGTGTCATATGAGTGCCTATCCTATCGAAATAGAAGCATGGGGAACTGTTGATCCATTTACTTTCGAAGGAAAAGGGAAAATGGTTGCAGATATGCAGAACAGTCAGGCTGCAAAGTTCTCTATGGGTGTATGCGATTTCTGGCCTATCGATGATGGAACATTGGGATCTCTGTTTGAGGTTACGGCAGGCGGAAAGTGGCCTGCGGAAAAGGTTTATGCAGTTGGAGAGAGAATATTTAATCTCCAGAGAATGTTCAATGTAATGCTTGGTTTTGACAGACGGGAAGATACTCTTCCTGGAAGGTTCTACAAGGAAATTCTAAAAGAAGGTCCACCAAAAGACCATCCTATGACTAAGGAAGCATTTGATAATGCAATGAGCGAATACTACACCTACCGTGGATGGGACGAAAGAGGAAGACCCACCCTTGCAAAACTAAAAGAACTTGGTATTGAAGATAAGTTAATAAATGCATATGCAGAGAAAACCGGTATATAGGAAGACTATAAAATGAAACAGGAGCTGCTTAAAAGATATGATAGAGAAATTGACGGATCTTATATTATAAATACAAGGGTTAACAACTGCAGCTCACTGTTTAATGAATTTGATTTCTCCTCTTCTTTGTGGAACAGAGATCTCAGGGAAGAGTTTGTTGCCTACCTGGTAGACTGTGTTGATGAAATTGGAACTAAAAACAAATTCGTCTTACAGCTCAGTCTCCCGAAAGATAACAAAGAGGATGGATTCACTGAGAAATTCAGCAGAGCCCTTACCAGTTACTTTTTATATCTGGTTCATATTTCCAGAAAATCTATAAAGAAATTTACAAATAAAATTATATTTAATTTTATTATTTCTATCAGCCTCCTTATCATTATCTTTATTACCGGCAGGAGAATTGAGAATACTGATTCTATGCTCTATATGATTTTTAATGAAGGACTGTATATTGCAATTTGGGTCCTGATGTGGCCTGTATTTTCGGACTATTTATTCGATATAAAGGGAGAATTGAATAATATAAAAATCTATAAAAGATTATTAAATGTAAAACTTTTGATTAAATATTATTAAATAACAGGTGGATATCATTACTTAGTCAGAGTTGTAATATTGCTCTGATATATAAAGAAATTAGAAAATAAATTTTTTACGTGAGGTATATAAAATGAAAAGCGGACCAAAAAGTAAGGCTATGTTTGACAGAGCTGCAGAGTCCATTTCCGGAGGTGTTTCTTCAAATTTCCGATACTGGGGTGATGATGCAACACTTATTGTCAGGAATGCTAAGGGGGCATACCTGTGGGACCAGGATGACAAGCGTTATATTGACTACAGACTTGGGTTTGGCCCTGTTGTTCTGGGCCATGCAAGGGATGAAATAAATGAATATGTAGCAGAGGCCATTAAAATAGGGACAACCTTTGCAATGACCAATGAATATGAGATAAGGGTTGCTGAAAAGATAAAAAAAATGGCAGGTGTTGACCTGGTAAGAATGACAAATACCGGAACAGAAGCAACTATGGGTGCCATAAGAATTGCCAGGGCCTTTACAGGTCGTGATAAAGTTCTTAAGTTTGACGGAGCCTATCATGGGTTCCACGATTATTCACTCTGGAACACTTACCCTCCAACAACAGGAGTTGGTTACAGGAATTCACCTTTTCTCATTCCCCAGGGCTCCGGGATTCCAAGATCAGTAGGTGATCTTATGTATTCACTTCCATTTAATGACAAGGAAGTTCTTGAAAAGAAACTTAAAGAAAGATGGCAGGATATTGCCTGTATCATCGTAGAACCTCTGCTTGGAAACCAGGCATCAATTATGCCCCAGGATGGTTTTCTTGATTTTATAAGAGAACAGTGCACAAAATACGGCATTGTAATGATTATGGATGAAGTAAAAACCGGTTTTAGAATAGCAAAGGGAGGTGCCCAGGAGTATTTCAATGTAAAAGCTGATCTTGTAACCTATGCAAAGTGCCTTGGAAATGGTTTTCCCTCTGCGGCAATTGCAGGACAGAAACATATAATGAGTGAAGTTGGCCCTGGTAAGATCCCTCATGGAGGAACATTCGGAGCTAATGTTGTATCAATGGCTGCAGCTGATAAAGTCCTTGATCTTATAGAAGCAGGTGAACTTGACAAGGTTAATGCTCATGGAAAACTGCTGCGGGCCGGCTGGAAAAAGATCCTTGACGCAGCAGGATTCCCTTATGTAATTCAGGGACCTGATGCTATGCCGGGTATTGTTTTTACTGAAAAATCTGTATGCCGTGAATACAAAGACTGGGCCGATGGCGACCATGATACCTACAATGCAATAATTCATAAGTGCATCGAAAAGGGAGTAATGCCCGACTACGACTCAAGAGAGCCATGGTTTATCTCCTCCTGCCATACCGATGAAGACGCTGATTTCGCTCTTGGTGTTTTTGAAGAAGCTGTAAAGAATGTGTTGAAATGATGATTATTGTAGAGACGTAGCGTGCTAAGGCAGCATAGCCGAGCAGTAACGAAGTTGCGACCAGGCCTGTCCCCTACGGAAGGAACATCTGCTAACCTACAAAGACTCTGTCTTCTTCATGATACTCAGATTTGTTACCCACACCTGCATACTTTAGATATGGAATAATAACATCATTCTTTGGTGTTTCTGTACCATCATAGGTAATTGTTAAAACAGGGACACCAGTCAGGCTCTCAATCTCTTTACTCATTGCTTCAGTAACCAATGAGGGGCAGCAGAAAGCCGGATTTGTCTGTATAAATAGAGAAACATCGGGATGTTCTTTCATTATATGGAAAATTTTAAGAATATTCTCATAACTTTCCCCTTCCTGTTCTATCCTGATATTAAACCTGGCCAGTTCCTTTTCTACTAACGGGTTTTTGGAACTTATCTGTTTTCCGATATATTTCCCAAGATAATTATGATATCTGCTCTCCAGAACTTCCATAGCCGTTAATAAAGATTTGAACAAAACAACCTCTTGTAATTTTAACTCCTTTGTCCATCTTTTAAAAAGGGCACCACTGATAATCTTTGCATAATCGTTATAGGGCGTAATAACAACCTCCCCACCGGCTTTTTCAATATAGCGAATCAAGTCCTGATTCATTACCTCGTTATCTCTCACATAGAGATCACCAAATATTGCCACCTTGGGTTTATCTGTTTTCCTATACTCAATTTGATCCAGTTTTTCAATTGCCTGTTTTACAGCATCAGTAAAACTCAATTCTCCAATAAAAGCCTTTTTAAAAATATCCCTGGCCTCCAATATAACCCTGTCAGTCTCACCTTTTATAAGTTCGTAAGGTCTGATCATACATCCGATCTTCTTTAAATTCCCTCCAAACATATAGGCAAAGTAAGTCTTTATAGATACCAGGGGACTAATCTCCACCATTGTAAGTTCTCCGGTGTAGACGCCTGCACCAGCCATTTCTATCCCCTCTTTTTCAATAAGACTCTTAATAAAAGAGGGATACATAGCAATATTACAAGCCCATCCGGACTTCATCATCCAAAGGACAGTATCCTCGGGTTTAAGATTGTATTTCCTTATATATTCCACATACTCAAGAGTAATTGTATTTACAGGGATACACTGTCCTGTGTTCATCTTCATACTGGAAGATATCATTTGAGTAGTCTCTTCAAGGACCCTTGCGTCAATTCCAACATTCTGCAGGTTGGCAGCAACCAATGGAAGAACGAGAGGGTCCCAGTTAGGAAGAAGAAGAGTTTTACCTTTTAAAGAAGTTTCTATTACAGGAGCTACTGGTAGTTTTGATGCTTTTTTCCTTTTCTTGGTATCGGATTTTAAATGATTACGAAATGCCCTTATACCAGCCTCTATTCTTGTTTCATATCCAACATTTGAATCATGGTCATCAATTTGAAGAATAAGATAAGGTTTTTCATGCTCATCCATAATTCTTTTAAAATATTCCAGGGTAAAAGAATCGGGGGAACACTTGAATGATGTAATAAAAACGGGATACAACCCCTCGGTGCGTACACAGTAATCTGTAGCTGCTAAAATGGCGGCAGGATGGGCCCAGTGGAACTGGTCCAGTAAAATATCCACTGATTTAGATGGTTCTACAACAGGCATGGAATCGGTGAAGTAAGTTTCAATTCCAAGAGAAGCAAAAAAATCAGGAATATCCTTATTCATTGAATTCAGAAGCACAGTATATGGTCGACCGGTTAATAGAACTTTGACCTCCCCTTTATCGGGTTCTTTGTATATCTCTTTTAGTTTAAGTTTAATTTCCCTATAGTATTTTAAAGCCCCGTCATAAGCTTTTGATACATCAAGAAAATTGAATTGCCCGGGAATAAACTGATTTAAAGATTTTAGAAGTTCATACTTTGTTTTAAGTTGATTTGCCCGATGGTTAATAAGAGGCTTCATACTCGCTATCTCTTTGCCATTATGTTTAATTCTGGAGGCCAGTGTTGAACTGAATTGTGTGTAGTAACAGAATTTTCTTAACCTTGAAGGATTCTTTTCATCCTTTTTATCCTCTATATGAATGGGTAGAAAAATTATATCAGATTTATCCACCAGACCATCCACATGGCCATAAAATGCGGACATAGGAGCACAAAACTCTGCTCCTGCCAGTTTTTTCCCATTGGATATAACATCCGGAAGAAATTCACTTGTAACAGTTTTTATCCCGAGAGTGTGAAAAAATTTCTGCCACAAAGGTATCTCCTCAAAAATCTGAAGCCCCGCTGGAATGCCAACTACAGGTAATCTTGAGTTTTGAATTTCTTTTAATGCAAGAGGAGCAAGAATCTTCCGCCTTACTTTCAGCAGAGAAGGTGCCTTTTTCCTTTTTAACAAATTTCTTTGTTTTATAATCTCTTCCACAAAGAAAACCATAGGCAACTTCCTCATCTTTAACTGATGCAATCCTGATCCTGCAATGATTTAAGCAAAGGTTGCATGTCTCTGATCGTACGGGAATATCTTCCCTGTAAATATCCAGGCCCCTGAAAGTGGAAACCCCATTCTGCTCCTCTGCTGCTGTAATAGCAGAACCCAGTGCACCGGTAAGATGGCAGTATTTGGAAACAAGAATGGGCCTTTTTAGTTTTTGTTCAAACGCAGCTACAAGAGCTTTATTTTTTGCAGTCGCCCCCTGGAAAAAAACACGATTACCGATATTCCCCTCTGTTGCAACCTTTTGAAGATAGTTCTCACGGACAGAATACAATACCGTTGCAAGTATTTCATTTACCCCGTAATTTTTATTTAAATAATGATTTATATCTCTCTCCATAAAAACGGTGCATCTGTCACTGGCCAAAGGGGCCCTGGCGCCCTCTGCCAAGGATGCATATTCCGAAAGAGGAACTCCCAGCTTAAGAGCCTGCTCTTCAATAAAACTGCCTGTACCTGCAGCACAGACCGAATTCATCTGGGAAAAAGTAACAACCCCATTCCTCAGGGTAGTAAACTTTGCATCCTGCCCCCCAATCTCAATTATAGTATCTATTTCAGGGTCAAGATCTACTGCAGCTCTGGCATGGGCGGAAATTTCATCCAGAATAGTGTCAGCACCCACCAGTTTTCCAATAAATTTTCGCCCCGATCCGGTGCTTCCCACAGCTGTAAAGTTGAATTTTATATCCTTAGCTTCAAGATAAGAAGCACAAGCTTCAAAAATAGCCTGTACCGCTATTATAGGTCGACCTGCAGTCCTTGTGTAAAATCCTGCAATGGGATTAAATTCGGAATTAATTATTATTGCTTTTGTAGATGTAGAACCAATATCAATACCCATAAAAACACTTAAAATGCTTCCGGATTCAATTTCCTGATAAATATCAACTTCCACATCAGAAATTTCTTCAGGCATTGCATGGTTATAATGCTCCAGGCCGTCAAAATCAGGATAATCAGAAAGCTTTAGTTCCAGAGGTCCATAAAAATAGTCTTTTTTCAAATTATTTGTAGTATGAATAGAATCTGTGGAAAACTCAGAATCTCCGGTAATATTATTCTCCAGCAACAACTGTGCTGCACCAATAGAACCAAACAGATGTGCATATTCATGGACCTCAATATTATGGCCGATTACTTCCTCCAGATGTTTGACAACTGACCTATTTCTTGCAACACCACCGGCAAAAATCATGGG
>DAOWMA010000331.1 GCA_030643345.1 Spirochaetaceae bacterium | reverse complement strand
GGTCTGGATGGAGCTGTGATGATCAAGGACAATCATCTGGCCGGTTTTGCAGGCTGGGAAGAAGGGATTCCTGCACTAAAGAAGAGACTGGGTCATACAGTGAAGGTTGAAATGGAAGTTGACACCTGGAACAACTGAAGAGGCTAATCGGACTGCCGGTTGATATTGTACTCCTGGATAATATGACTCCCGTTCAATTGAGAGAGGCGGTTCAACTGGTTGACCGTCGGATGATAACTGAGGCTTCCGGAAATGTTTCCCTGGAAACTGTCCGGGAAATCGCTGAAACAGGAGTAGATATTATTTCCTCAGGAGCACTGACTCACAGTGTGAAGGCTCTTGATCTGGGATTGGATTTTCATCCTTGACAGGAAAGGTCAATGCATGGGATGCTCTATTAAATAACATTGGATTCATTGAAAGGGAAGTGCGGTGTGAGTCCGCCTCCATGCCTACATAACTGTGTACGTTTATGAAATCCCAATAAGCCGTTGTTGTCGTCTATGCATCCTAAGGAGAATAGAATGAATTGGAGATTATCTTTTAGAGTTTTACTGGGTTTAACTGTTTTAGTTGGCTTTACTGCATGTCTGACTATCTCGAATTTAGATATCCCGAATTTAACTATTGGAGGTAGTTCCGATAAAATTGATGAAAGTACTGTAATATCAGGATTAAAAGAAGCTCTGGAAATTGGGACCAGAAACGCTGTAAATTTTCTTTCTATATATAATGGTTTCTATGACAATCCGGAAGTAAAAATTATATTACCTGAAGAACTGGAAAAAGTCGACACAGCTCTAAGAAAAATTGGTTTGGCAAAAAAGATGGATGATTTCGAAGCGTCAATGAATCATGCTGCTGAAGAAGCAACAGTTCTGGCTGCTGATATTTTTGTAGATGCAATAACAAATATGAATTTTTCAGATGCATGGGGTATTTTAAATGGTTCCGATGATGCAGCTACCCGTTATCTTGAGTATAACTATCGTATGGATTTATATAAGGAATTTTTACCTGTTGTAAAAAATACAATGGATAATGTTGGGCTTACTCAGATATATAAAAGAATTCTGGATAAGTACAATTCAATTCCTTTGATCGAGAAGAAGCAATATGATCTGGATGTGTATATTTCAAATAAAGCTCTGGATGCCCTTTTTCTTATAGTTGAACGGGAGGAAAAAGCAATTCGTGTTGATCCCAGGGCAAGAGTTACTGATTTATTGAAGAAGGTGTTTAAATAATATCATCAGGAACAGGAACCAACTATCCGGGGGATTTACGAAAGTCCTACACCTCTTTCAAAATCTTCAGAAGAAATCCCCATACAGACGCTACAGAAGAAACTTTTAACCGTTCATCCGGAGTGTGAACATCCTCCATATCCGGTCCGAAGGAGATCATCTCCATGTTTTCCAGTTTGTCGCCGATTACTCCGCATTCAAGGCCTGCATGGATGGCTTTGACTCCAGCCTCTTTGCCTTCCTCTTTTTTATAAACATCCTTGAACAGTTTAAGGATATTACTATCCGGGTTCGGCTCCCATGAAGGGTATCTGCTTTCAGAATGTACTTCAGCTCCGCCTGCTTCCATAATAGTTTGAACCTTATCTGCTATTTCATCATTCTCTGACATTACGGAAGACCGCTGACTGGTTTCAATTTTTATATTACCATCTTTGAGAACTACAGAGGCAAGGTTTGTAGATGTTTCCACCAGCCCGGGTACTTTTCTGCTCATTTTAATTACACCATGGGGCAGTGAAAAAAGTATTCCAATAAGTCTGTCTGAAAAATCTTTTGTAAAGACTCTTTTAGGGAGTGTGTTTTCTTCGACTACCTTTACACTTAGATTAGTTTCGAGATCTCCCATTTCATTTTTAAGTATATTACTGTATTTATCTATAGTATTTACTATTACTTCAGGATCATCTGTTGTAAAGGAGATAAAAATTTCTCTTGGAATGGCGTTATGTTTTCCTCTACCATTAATATTATGAATATGTACCGGTGCTTTGGAGTTTATATCACGAAGTATTCTTACTGCAATTGAAACTGCATTCCCTCTACCCTCATGGATTTCTGCTCCGGAATGGCCCCCTTTAAAACCTGTAACCTGTAATTCATAGGAATTATCTCCTTCGGGTATATTTCCCTCTTCAACTGACATATTCCCAATAGTTGTCACACCACCTGCGCAGCCAATATAGAATATTCCTTCTTCCTCAGAATCAATATTGAAGAGGATGGTCCCGTCTACAATTGAAGGGTCCAGTTTCAGTGCACCTGTTAATGCAGATTCTTCATCTATGGTAAACAATGCTTCCAGGGGGCCGTGTTCAAGTGTTTTTGATTCCATAACTGCCAGAGCCATTGCTACAGCTATTCCGTTATCCGCTCCCAGGGTTGTTCCGTCTGCTGTAACCCATCCGTCTTTTATTAATAATTTTATTGGATCAACTGAGAAATCGTGATCAGTCCCGGCATTTTTTTCACAAACCATATCCATATGTCCCTGAAGAACTACTCCGGGTTTATTTTCCATTCCTGGAGTGGCTGGTTTTTTAATACATATATTGCCTATCTTGTCCTGCTTATATATAAGGTTATTTTTTCTGCAAAACTCTTTAAAATATGAAAGGATTTTATCTTCCTCTGTTGAACATCTTGGTATTTGTGAGATTTCATAAAACTGGTTCCATACTGCAGATGGTTTCATACTGATAATTTCTTCTTTTGTCATAATATCCTTCAGGTAATTTAATATTCCTGAGTGTAACATAGCTGCTGATAAAAATACACATTATTTGTTCTGTATATAATTTAAACTCAATTAGTTTTAAAAATAGCTATGGATTTGCTGCATTATTGCCTATAATTAAGATATGGGTAAAACTAAATCTGGAAAGAAAACAACCGGTGCTGATGAACTTTTAAAAACAATATTTCAATATATAGTAAAAATTTCCAATGAGCGTGATGTTGATAAACTTCTTGTAAACCTTGCCGATATGGGGAGGGATCTGGTATCTGCAGACAGATGTACGGTCTGGCTGGTAGATAGAGAGGCAGAGAAGATATGGAGCAAGGTTGCTCATGGAGTTAACAGGATAGAGATTCCCCTGTCAAAAGGGATTGCAGGTCATGTAGCTGAAACAGGAGAGCATCTTGTAATAAATGATGCATACAATGATGATCGTTTTGATCAGCAGATAGATATAGCTACAGGATATCATACAAGAAATATCCTTGCTCTTCCTATTGAGGACAG
>DAOWMA010000342.1 GCA_030643345.1 Spirochaetaceae bacterium | reverse complement strand
CAGCGAAGATAGATTTAAATGAAATAATTGAATATATTGCACAAGATCCAGTAGATATAGCTATAGAAAAACATGAAGAAATAAAAGAATTAGCGGAGCAATTAGTATTATTTCCAGGTCAGGGAAGAACAATACCAGAATTATTAAAACATAATATTACAAAATATCATGAGTTAATTATTTCCCCATGGCGGTTAATGTATAAAATAGAAATTAATGTTGTTTATGTTATGGGAGTTATTGATGGAAGAAGAAATATTGAAGATGTTCTGTTGCAAAGACAATTGAGATAATTTGAAGATAACAAAGCATTTGGAACTGACAAAAAGTGTTTTCTAATTCTTTCAGTTTTCTTTGAAAAGCAAGATGAGATACAAGTATGCGGTTTTGCAGCTCAAATGGAGCGTTAAATGGTATGAGTAAAAATGAAACCGTCGAAAATAATTACAGTTTTAGTTGTATAGTGAGTAATTCCTCCGAGGAGTTAGCAGAGCTTGAAAATGAAATCAGAAATGACCTTGATCTCTTGGAAACAGATATAGATTTTACATTAAAATAAAATCTGAATATGATTATTGAAAAATTTGGTGTAATTACAAAAGGTTAATTAATTCATATGATTTTTCAGGGTTTTCTATGGGAAGAGACTTATATAATAACGGAATTGAACTATTAGAAATAAAAAGCACCGGAAATGGAATATATATTTGGGGACAGAAAATTAATAAATACAGCGCAGCTCACCGGCAGTTATTGTATTTAACCTGAATACAGCCTCTTCCACCCTCTTTGCATTCTCAAGAAAGTGGTCCGGATAATTGATAAGAAATTCGTTCATTCTTTCAGCTTTTTCCGGAACTGTAATATTAAATTTCGGGATAGTATAATCCTTATAATAAGATTCTACATTCCCGGTATTCTGCTGCATCAGATATGCCATAAACTCATTTACTACCAGATAGGAATTATTGATATCATAACGTTTCCAATCAAAAAAATCATACCAAAACTGCTTCTCAGGATCCTCCAGATCATCCCATATTACCTGTACCTCAGCCGCAAATTCCAGATCAGAGAAAAATATACCATGATATCCCTCATGAGTTAAAAAAAGTCGCCTTAGTCGGGGTGAAGATTCTGCGGAATAGGAAAGAAGCCCCCCGGAAACAGGAGCATAACCGTTGTCTGTCTTCTCAACTACTTTATTACTTAAAAGGATATTCAAGACCTCATATTCTTCCAAATTAAGATCAAAGCTCTCTTTTTCTGCCATACTGAAAAAAGCTGCCAGATCTTTTGCTCTGTAATCATGGGCATTCCAACCATGCAGTTTGGAAAGAGTTTCATTATCAATAAGCTTCCCTGAAAAACCGGGTTTTTCCACAAAAAAGGAGAGCCGTTTAAGTGCCGAAGACTGAATGGCATAATCTCTGTAATCGAGGACAAGAATATCAGGGAAGAGATTCCAGGAAAATAATTCCCAGTCACTTCTTCTCCATGCACTATGTTTATAACTTAACATTATACCTACGTCTGCCGGGACAGGAATATAATCAGATGGGACCATAGTTGAAAAAGGTGAAATATTGATTCCCCTTACTATAAAATCTGAATCATGTTTTTTAATATTAATACCTGTTGGTATAAATCCCAAAGAATCAGAATAGAAATAGACTTCTGCACCGCCATGTACCGGGTTAAGGCCAAAACTTTTCTCCTTATTATCAGAAAAGAGTACCAATTCAGGTCCAATTTTTCCTTTTCCCGTATAATCATACTTTAGTGATATACAAACCTGGCTGAATTTTCTGTCTGCCTTACTGGAAAGTTCTCCAAAAAGATAGGTATCCGGATCTGAAATTTCCATACCTTGTCTGATTACTGTCTCATTGGATTCGTTTTTCTTCAGGACAGACAAACCCTGTATACTTTCTTCAATTCCACTGCCTAGTAGTTGGAAATTACTTTTATCTTTATCAGACCTTACACTTATTATCCGAAAACTACTTATCATTTCACCACTGTCAATGGGTATCTGATAATGCATTATATCTTTACTAATAGGCAAATTAACCTCATTAACAATATCTTCACCCATATAAATCTTCAGAATAAGCCTGGAATCTGAAGTATATTGCAGATAAAAAGAATCTGACTCGCTGGCAATCTCAATGGGCTGATGCAGGCTGTACAAGGGTGTTACATATTGATTATCAATAAGAATCAGATGACCTTCATCTATCTCCTTTACACCTGGTTTCTCAGTCAAAGCTATTTCTGCACCGTAACCCAAAAAGGATATGGTTTTGAAGTTACTGAGACATGAAAGGAATAAAAAAGTAGTGACAACTATAAAAAGTATCTTTAGTACAAATGCATCAGGCTTTTTGTAAGTAATTTTGCAACCTCCCTTTTACGGGATGGAGGAAACTCTGTATCTTCTCTGATAAGACTGTCAAATCGACCTGCAAAGTTTTCAGGAATTATATCCAGTTCCATAATATGATCGGAGAGCCTTCTTCTTGATGGTTCAAATTTTCGGTTTACAGCAAACATAAAACTGCACAGATCTTTGATATAACCCGACAGAGAAACCATAAAGAACAGATCATCTCTGTTTACTGCAGCAGAACTAATATCCACCAGGCAATGCTCAAGGGAACTAAGGGAAGAGTCTCTTATGGTACTCCAGAATGATTCAGGAAAAGTAGTTAATTTTTTACGGACCATTTCAATCCAATTACTGCTTTTATACATTATTCTACCAGTCTGTAACCTGTAGAACATATATGTTCCATTATCGTGAAATGCCCACAGATTGCCTTCTTTATCACCTATAATAGTATCCACACGATTTTTTTGCTTATACTCAATTCTAACCGGTAGATTTTCCAGAAAAAACCTGTCTTTCATATGAATATGGGAAGATTCAAAAGCCCCAACGGCCTTAAAAAGCTTCTTTCTTTCATCCACTTTTGGCAAGGACCCGGAGTAATAGACATCAAAACTAAGAAAAAAGTACGGATTGACAATATCTCTCTCAGCAGATTCATGAAGAAGAATACAGTCTACATCCGGAATAGTTTTCAGTATCTCAGTAATATTATTTGAGACACGCTCTACTTTTTTTTTCATATCTATTCTCTCCTTTTTACAGACTACCATGTCACAGGATAAACTTCAATAAAT
>DAOWMA010000160.1 GCA_030643345.1 Spirochaetaceae bacterium | reverse complement strand
GAAGAATGGATAACTGATACTATAACTGATAAAGAAAAAGCATCTGCTTTTATTGTGTTATTCCTTAGAAAAAATGAAATAACAATCAGTTTCCCGTGTCCCGGCCCTAAAGTATGGAAAATTCCGTAAGCCAAAGAGAAAAAAGTAATTATAAGAAAAGTTTTAAAAGTAAAACCATCCCGTAATGAATCAAGCTGATGTTTTATAAAGGTAGTTCCTTTTAGCTGAACGTCTTTTAAAAACGAAAATACCCCTTCTCTAACCACCGTATTATCAGAAAAATTCTCTGTTGTTACTGCAGTTGGGAAATCCGGAGAAGGAGGAGCGGGAGGCGGTGGCGGTACCTGGGCAGCAAGAGAGAATGCTGTGATTAATAAAATAAATACCATAGATAATTTCCTCAACAACTCATCCTCCTAAAGTAAAATTGTTATAATTGTATCATAAAGTAATAATAATAATCAAAGGTCCCTGTAGATTTGACGAACCCGTTACAGTATGACATACTAATTAAAATGAACAGGCAAAACCATGAAAGCCAGGTAAAATTTGAAACTCTTATTGCAGCCCTTTCTACTGATTTTAGTTACGGGAATGAGGAAAACACACAAAAGATCATACACAACTGGATGGAGAAAATTGCAGTCACCCTGGAAGCTGAAGTATCTGTATTATTTCTCAGGCATCCAAAAGGCGATCTTTTTATAAGTGATTTCTGGAGAAAAGAGAATTTAACCAAACCTGTTTTATACGATCCGGCACAATTATTTCCATACTTAACTTCAGCTATTCTTCATGGAGAAATGGTTGCTGTCTCTTCATACAATGAACTCCCGGAAACAGCCGGGGTTGATAAACAGAATTTGCAGAAAATGGGAACATCATCATTTATTTTTTTCCCAATGAAAACAGGTAACCAGATACTGGGAGCATTTTTATTTGCCTATAAAACCAAAATTGTATCATGGGATGAAACTTTTATTCAAAAACTAATGTTCATAATCAATATTTTCTCTTCAGTAATAAAAGGTGAGCAGGACAAAAAGCAATTAGAAGAAAGAATACAATATGAAAGTTTACTATCCGATCTGTCAAGAGATTTTATTTCAATCAGAACTGATGAAATTGATGAGAAAATTACATTTTGGCTCTATAAAGCAGCAGAAACACTTGGTATTGACCGGGCATTAATCTTTAAATTAAACGCCAAAGATAGATTTTATTTGACCACTTCCTGGAGATCTAAAGATGGGAAAGAGGTAATCCCCTATGATCCTGAAGAATTATTCCCCTGGATGGCCACTCAGCTGAGACAGTTTAAATCTGTAGTTATACCCGATTTGGAAGCCTTTCCTAAAGAAGCCTCCATAGATAGAGAGAACATGAATTTTATTGAAGCCTTTTCTGTTTTGGTCCTCCCCCTTATAGTTGAAAACGAATTAATGGGAGCTCTGGCATTTTCCAGTACAAAGACACAGTTTAATCTGACTCAGAAACTTGTTCAAAGGCTTCGTATTATAAGCCAGACATTTGCTACTGCCTTATTACGACAGAAAATAGAAAAAGATCTGGCTGAAGAAAAAGAAAGACTTATGGTTACTCTAAAGAGTATTGGAGATGGAGTCATTACAACAGATATATCAGGAAATATTACTCTCCTGAATGATGTAGCAGAAAAACTTACCGGATGGAGATTAGCTGAAGCGAAAGGGAAACCAATTGGTAAAATTTTTAATATAATCAATGAAATCACGGGAAAAACACAGGACTCTCCGGTAGAAAAAGTAATAAAAACTGCAGCTACAGTGACCCTTTCAAATCATACATTACTTGTGGACAAAAAAGGTAACAGAACGCCAATTTCCGACAGTGGTGCCCCAATAAAGGATTCTGACGGAAATATACTTGGAGTTGTTCTTGTTTTCAGAGATGTGACACTCGAAAAAAAGAGAGAAGCTGATATATTAAAATTGAAAAAACTGGAAAGTGTGGGAATTCTGGCAGGCGGGATTGCTCATGATTTTAACAATATTCTAACAGGAATACTGGGTAATATAGATCTTGCAGTTTTAAGTGAATCAGACAGTAAAGATTTTAGTAAATACCTTAATAATGCTTCAAAAGGATGCCGACGGGCTGCATCCTTAACTCAAAAACTTCTTACTTTTTCCAAAGGCGGAGCCCCTGTAAAGGGAAATGCATCTATCGGTGAAATAGTTAAAGAATCTATTGAATTTATCATTCATGGAAGTAATATTAAAGCGGAATGGTTTATTCCTGAAGAATTGTGGATAACTGAAGTAGATAAACACCAGATTAGCCAGGTAATACAAAATCTTATTTTAAACAGTATGGAATCGATGCCTGATGGAGGAGTTATCTCTGCAAGCTGTGAAAATATAACTTTTAAAGAAAACCATCCCCGGCATGGCAGCTATATTATGGTTAAAATAAAAGATACCGGAACAGGTATAAGCAAAGAAAATATTGATAAAATCTTTGATCCATATTTTACAACGAAGGAAACAGGAAGCGGTCTTGGACTTGCTGTTACCCACTCAATTATCCACAAACATGGTGGATTTATTGACGCCCGCTCGGAGCAGGGAAAAGGAACTGTTTTTTCCATATATCTTCCTGTAACAGGAAATCAGGAACCATACAGGGAAGATCAGCAAAAACACATTGTTAATTCTAAAAAACACTCATTTTCTGTTCTTGTAATGGACGATGATGAGATGATACGTAATATTCTGGAAGGAATGCTCAACAAACTGGGACACACGGTTTTTACTGTTGCAAACGGTGGACAGGCTATTGAAAAATACAAAAATTTAGATATTGATCTTGTAATTCTGGATATCACCATCCCGGGAGGGATGGGCGGTATTGAAACAATGAAACAGCTAAAGGTTATTGATTCAGACGTAAAAACAATTATTTCAAGTGGTTATTCTAACAGTCCTGTTATTTCTGACTATAAATCGTATGGTTTTAGCGAATCCCTCACAAAACCTTACCTTATAACAGAACTGCAAACTACAATTGAAACAGTTATGAACTCATGAATCACTATTCTTTTAGAAATTTCCTTTCCCACACAGCTCCATCAGTCTGGGGAATCCCAAATACAATATATTCTTTGGTTTTTTCAAGAATCTGCATCTCATAACTGCCCTCGTCTAAAATAATATTTATGATATTATCCTTCAACTCATATTTACCTGAAACAGTATCATCAACACCTTTAAAATCAAGGCTTTCATTAGGATTGATATTCAAACTTTGAATAAGATCTCCCTTTCTGCTAAACTCATATACAGAAACTGCATCACCCTCTTCATGAAAATCCCATACATCTATATAGCGCCCATTCAATCCGCTTCCCATGCAGCTTATAAACCCGAATACTGCAACTACTGTAATAAATAAAAATAATAGTTTTCTCAATGTCCCACTCCGCAAGTAAAATTTGTCTTTACTGTATCATAAAAAGATAAAAAGAATCAAAAGGATGAGACAAAAAATTAATTTAGTTTTATTATGAATACTACAACCATTAACAGGTTTGCCTGGGAATCTGTAAAATTCAGGAAAGAAGAATGAAAAAATGCGTAATATTATTAGTACTTATTTTTATGACAGGAGTCTTTGGATGGACGAAAGTTTATACTCTTAATGAATGCTTTGAAGCTGTAATGCACAACAATTACAGTCTTTCAATAATCAATGATGAGATTGGGAAAAGGGTCCTTGAACGCAGAGATGCTGCTTCCCTGTATTACCCTGTTATCGGAGCTATAGGAAGTATTCAATATAAATCTGAAGTCCCGGCACTGGATCTTTCATCCCTTGGGATGATGGGAGGAACGGCAGAACTTGGAACAAATTTTATATATGATCTTAATTTAAATATAAATCAGATTATTTTTGACGGGTTTTCACGAAAATATGCATTGCTCCTTTCAGAAAACAGACTGAATCAGGAGATACAGAAAAAAATCTTAAAAGAAGATGTTCTCAATCAGACAATCCTGCAGCTCGCTTACTCATATATAATGTCAACGTTGAATATCGAAACTCTGACAACAAGCATTAAGAGGCTCGGGTTTAATTTGAATCAGGTAAAACTATTCTTTGATCAGGGGTTCACCTCGGAACTGGATCTCCTTGACATTCAAAGCAAACTAAAAGAGCTTGAACAGGAAAAACTTAATCTTGAAAGCAGAAGAAGAAAGATACTACTGCAGATATCCGAAATTACAGGGATCTCCGATCTTGATGAACTTACAATACAGGAAGAGTACATGGAACTCTTAAATCCCGATTATCTTCAGGGAATAGAAGGTAAACTGGCGGTTAATGGGGAACTGGTTCTTTTTGATTTCATCCAAAGAAATATTGAATTAAAGCGAAAAACAAATGAATCATCTTTTTATCCTTCAGTATCCGGAACAGGAGGGGTCCATTATGGTCTTCCGGGAACGAATTTCACAGGCACAGACTGGCAGCTCTATTTTACTGCAGGCCTTACGGTTCAGTTTTCTCTCTGGGAAGGAGGAAGGAGGGCATCACTCCTAAGCAGGGATGATCTTTCACTGAGTCAAAACATGAAGAGCAGGGATTCTTATATGCGAACCATATATTTTGACACCGTAAGGAAACTTGATGAGCTTGTATCTTTAAAAAATCAGAGAAAAGAGGCTCTGGATATTTACAACCTTAAAAAAAAGAAATATGAACTTATCGAAAAACTGTGGAAGGCCGGTCAGAAATCTACCATGGATATTCTTGGTTCAGAACAGGAACTGACTGAAGCTGATATAAAGGAGAAGCGCCTGCGAATTCAGTACCTCTCCCTGTATCAGCAGATACTATTTAATATAAATGAATCGATGTGGAAAAAATAATGGAGACTTCTATGGCAAAGAAAATGTTTCGTATAACTTTAATACTAATCACAACAGGAATACTCTTTTCAGGATGCGGAATCAAAACTGATAAAACCAGTTTTACAGGAATAATAGAAGGGGAAACCCACACCATCTCATCACCTGTCAGTGACCGTTTGAGTGAGTTAAATGTATCTGAAGGAGACTGGGTTGGAAAAGGTACAATTTTAGGAAATATCGATGCCACATCTCTGAATCTTCAACTTAAAGGGCTCCATTCTAAACTCGATCAGGTTCACCTGCAGGAAAAGGAATTGGAAATTAATCTTGAGCAGATCGGTGAAACTTATGATCATTACAATACCATGTATCAGAAAAATCTTGCTCTTTTGAAACAGGAAGCGGTCTCTGATCAAACTGTAAGGGACCTTAAGCTGCAGGCAGACAAGTGGAGCAGAGACCGGCGATCTGTGGAGATTAAACTGCTGCTTCAAAAGAGTCAGCAGGAAAATTTTCATTACCAGATTGCTCAGGTCGAAAATACTCTCTCCAGGATGATTCTTACAGCCCCTATTGGCGGTTATATAGACAAAATCTATTTTGAAAGGGACGAATTTATCCCTCCTCTGCGTCCAATTATCGATCTGGTCAATCTCGACAATGTCTGGTGTTATATTTACGTCTCTGAATCGGCCCTTACAGAAATAACACCCGGTGACCCTGTAAAAGCAAAGATATCCGAT
>DAOWMA010000123.1 GCA_030643345.1 Spirochaetaceae bacterium | reverse complement strand
TTTGTTTCTAATATAGTAGTACTGGTGGAAATACGATCCTGCTTCAAAGTTTAGGAAATTTATTTTTATTTTTTAAATATTTTCCGGATATTGAACATCCTTAAAACCATACAGCCTGTAACTGTAATCCTGTTCCATCCCCTTTTCTTCAGGGTTGCCGCCATCAGAAGGCACACAGATAATTATTGCTTCTACAGAAGTTCTGTTCGTTGCAATCTCAACTTTCCAGAACCATGTCTTTGTCCCCAGATGATGAAAGACTCGTCCCTGTAGTCCTTCAGTTTCTATAAGACTCTTCAGTTCCACAGGAGAAATTTCGTTATTAATACGATTTAAAAGTAAAGCATTAAAAATGTAACTATTATTTTCGATAGCCTCTCCTCCGTATGGATAGACAAGTACCTGCTCCAGAATAAACTCCGGAATAAAATGGACATTCATTTCCGGAAGTGTGCTGATAATGGGATAAATAGAATTATAACTGTGCCCAACAACATTTGAAAGTTCCTCTTCTGTAATTATATGTTTCTCACTAAGAGCACCGGCAATAAAGGAATGAAAACTCATCGCCCCTCCGGCATCTCCTGTTATTAATTCATACATATCTTCCAGAACGTACTCATAGGCAGTGTTAACATTTAAGTAGCTGTAGGGAGTAAAGAAGCTATTCATCGCATCAGGATCTATTAATTCGAAGTATGCTGAATAGATATCCAACACATATCCTGTTTTCTCCCTGTAGTCTTTCAGCATATCCGGTGAAATACCATTTAAAAGGTATTTTTTTAAATTAGTTCTTTCAAGAAATACATGCCTTACCCAATTTGGATTAATGCGACTGGAGACATCTGACAACTTCAGATACTTGTATTTACCTGATTTCCCTATAATATAACTCCAGACAGAATCAGTAGGAGAATCAGATTCCGGAGTTGGATCACTTTCAAACTGTTTAATTATTGCTGCAACTTCAGCTTTCAGAAGAATTAAATCCTGCTCGATTGCTTCATTCTTTTGATAGTATTTCTGAATCAAAGAAATACCAGTCCCCAACCCAAAAATATAGAGACTCAAAACAAACAAAATAAGCATTGACTGAACACTTGAAAAACCGTTCTCGCTATTTTTTATTATTGTTCCGAGCTGTGAGTCCCGCACCTCACTCATTCTCATTAAACAGACCTCTTCCTACCGAGCCGAGTGCGCACTGGAATTTTACATCTTCTTTTTTTTCTTTTTTAATTATTATGGATAATCCAACAGTTCGGAAGCCACCGTCTTTAAGAAAATCAAACTCAAATCCATCATATCCTTTAAATACAGTACTCCCCCGGGGTGTAATTATCTTCAGCACATTATCCTCAATTTTTATTTCAAAGAATGAGTTTACATCGCCATTCCAATATGGAACACTCACAGTACCAGCTTCTTCAGTAACTTCAATGTTATCTATCCAGAATGGAATCTCGATTTCCGAAACTGATTTTCTAAGGACCCTTTCCAGCTGAATCAACTCTTTATTCCAGCGAGTAAGATCCTTAATCTTTGCAGTAAAAGTAACTGTATCAGAAAAAACCATAAAAACAGGAATTCCAATTAAAGAAACAAGAGTAAGAGCAATAAGTGTTTCTACCAGTGTAAAGCCGCTGTCTTTTTCCCCAGGCACAGATGTCCGGCATTTTTTTGTATCACTTCTGTATTTCAAAAAGCTCAATAGCCCTCCTGTTTCTTGTTTCTATAGATTCAATAATTTGCCTTGTCGTTTTTACTGCAGCACCTCGTGCATTAAGAGCAAAAGCAAGAATTTCAATAATTATTACCGAGATTACAAGAAGAGATATAACAGCATCCAGGAGAAAGAAACCGTTATCGGACTTAAATGGCATTACCTTAGTTCTCCCAGGAGGTTATATCCTTATCCATACCCTCACCTCCTGAATTTCCATCTGCCCCCATAGACCTGATACCATAAGGTAATCCGTTTGTTCCCGGTACTATATATTCATAATCATTCCCCCAGGGGTCCTCAGCCAGATTCTTTTTTATGTATGGTCCGTCCCAATCCTTTGGGACCGGTTCCAGGATTGGTTTCTCCCATAAAGCCACAAGACCCTGTTCCTCTATAGGATATCTCCTGTTATCCATGAAATATGTATCCAATGCCATAGAAAGGTTTTCTATCTGTGTCCTGGCTGCTACGATTTTGGCCTTTCCTATATATTTGAAAGACATAACACCAACAGTACTTGTAAGAATTAAAACTATTGAAATAACTATTAATGTCTCAACAAAAGTCCATCCATCTTCATTCTCCAGCAGGGCTTTTATTTTTTTAATCATTTGTTTCTCCTGATTCCATTTTTTGCATTAGAATCTCAAGTTCCTCATTGATATTTGATGTAAGAAATGCCCTTAGTAATCCTACTGCTTCTTCTTTTTTATTAAAGCCATAAAATAGTATTTTTGCCTGTGTCATAATGACATAAGGATCTGCCGGATAGCTTTTCCTTAAAACAAGTATCTCATTTAATGCCTCTTCAAATTCACCTCTTTCTGAAAGATAGACGATATTAAGATATTTGAAACGTATATCCTTTGAATTAATTCCAGCAGCTCTTCTGAGAAATAATTCTGCCTCTGTCAATTCATCCTTTTTAAGGTAACTCTCAAGGTTGTCCAGAATATCCTGAAAGGAAATGAGAGTTGAATATAGAACCTGATCCCGGGTTGAAAAGTTCAGGATCAACCTCGCTTCTTCAAATCCTTCCTTGTTTATTACGACTAAATGCTCACCACGGGAAACAGCGCTAAATAATACTCTCCCGTTTATATCAGTCAAGGCAATATCTTCATCATCAAGTATTAATTCAGCTCCGGCAACCGGTAAACTTTTAGAATCGTAAATCATCCCGAACAACGGTGCTTCGGTAAAATTGGCAAAAGCATTTTCATCCATACTCTTACAATTTATAAATATTGCAGAAATTATTAATAAGCCATACATTTTTTTCATTTCTTATCCACCCGAAATGTAATGTCCTGTTTTTTTATAAGAAAAACCTTCTCTTCAGCTGCCTCAGCACCTTGAAGGAGAGTAAACCCTCCTACACTAACTTCTTCCTCAAGCAGAAGCAGCTTATTCGTATTTTTGTTCCGAAAAGAAAAGATTCTCTTATTGTCAGTTTCGATCATCCCTATAAATTTAAGGTCCGGAATGATCACAGCATCTGCGAGTTTGGCAACAGCTTTCTTCTCAACTATCCCGAAAATTACCTGTCTCGGGAAAAGTGATTTAAGATCATAAGTAAAATCCGGGATACTGGGCTCAAAAAGGTCATACTCGTGATTATAGTTTTTTCCTGATTGCCCTTCAAAGTAATCTGCTGCGGTATTATCCTTTAAGGCGTTAAGCTTTATGATGAGAAAAATAAGTAAAAATGCAATCAGTATGGAAACAGTACGTAGAATATAAGCAAGTTTAATTTCACGCATATCTAATCCTGATTACAAGAAAAGCCGGTTTACCGGGTAATTGGGCATCCACAGTAAGAAAATTGATACGAAATCTTTTCTCAGAAGAAGAGATTTCGTAAATCAATTCTAAAACAGAGCCGGGATTTCCTTCTCCGCTCAAAGCAAGCTCTTCCCTGTTTTCTTCACCTTCCAGGCGATAGCTAATTACCCTGATTCCATTTTGTTCAAGAAGAAGGAGAACCTCTTCGGTCATTTTGAGCGTATTCTGGTCCCTGCAACTCCCTCCTGAAGACTGCCTGGCAGATAATTCTCCCTCCAGTTTTAAAACAACCGCATCGAGAGAAGCGCTGTTATAAAGAGAATTCTCAAGCTTTAGGATGTTTTCTTTTTTCTCCACAAGGAGTTCCATCTTCTCTTTAATACCGGATATCCAAAATCCCTCGGTAATGATATTTATTACAGTCAAGGTAAACAATATTAAAACTACTTTGTTCTTTTTCACCGGTCTATCTCCGCCCAAACTGTGTAACTTTTATTCCCATCATCCAGGGTGCGGATATTGGATGCACGTACATTTCCAAACTCAGACAATATACCCTCAAGATCACTGAGAGCGCTTCTGCTTCTAAGGGTCAGGGACCACTCTTTTCCCTTTAATCCAAACGATAATACAACACTATCTGAATTTATTGCCTTACGCGTTCGAAGAAGGAGATTATAAACATTAACAGGAGTGTTTTTCCTTATCTGTGATAACTTGTTATCCAGTCCTTCAATTATTTCCAGTACTTCCCGGTCCTTTGCAGTCTTCACACGAATATTTTCAATCCGGGTCTCTGCCTCTTTCTCTTCCCCTGCAAGCTCATGCTGCTTCGAGGCGGTCATGGCTAATAAAACAAGGGAGATAATGAAAGCCGTCACGACTACAGCCGGTGTTATTCTATCTGTTTTTCCTGCTCTGTATTCAGGAAAACAGATTTCATCCCTCCTGATGGAATTCAGGGTTTCGGAAAATTTCTTTCCTCTTTCTTTCTCTACTTCCCATTTATGGGTTTCATTATAGGGATAAATGGTCATAAGTTTTTCAGGATAAATGGTATTATTTTTCAATGACAAACATTTTTTAATAGAAAAATCTTCGGTATTAAGCCTTTCTACTTTAACTGGAATTCCATTTTTAAAATTCCACAGCTCAACCATATCGGGATAATAAATAACAAGACAGGAAAGCCCGTACATCTCCTTTTTTAATAAGAGCTGAAGAGAAAGAACTATACCTTCAAATCTCTCATCCTTAAATATTTCTCTTATATATTTATCCTTTATTATGTATAAAACAACCTTCCAACCGGTTCCTGTTTTAAAAGGTATGAAATCAAAGGTGACATCTTCAGAACTTCCCGGGTAGATTCTTGTTATCTGAAACCGAATCATATCACGTAGTTTACTTCCGGGGGCAGGAGGCAGTTCCAGTATCTTTACAAAACTCATCTGTCTGTCCGGCAATAGTAAAAACTTTTGTTTTGACTCCTGCAAATACACAGATGAACTACTGCACAAGTTTATCAGCTTCCTATTAATCGCACTATTGAAGTAGAACAGTTCCCTTTTCATTCCATCAGCACCCCGAATATTGAAAACAAGGGTATAATAATCAGTATTACAATTCCAAACACAATCAAACCTGTAAATATAATTAATACAGGTTCAATCAGGTTCATGAATCTTGTCGATTTCTTCTCAAGCTCATTTTCATAATAATCTGACAGCTGGCCAAACACTGTGTCCATACTGCCGGTTCTCTCACCAACTGCAACCCATTTTGAAATCCTGGGAGGGATAATCCCCTCATCAGAGAAAGCAGCGGAGAGGCCAATCCCTTTAAGAACCTTCTCATGGACTCTGATAAATGCCTCTTTTACAGCAGTATTGCCGGCATTATTGGCAACCTCTTTTAAGGCATCTTCCACAGTCACACCGCAGGATGTGAGTGCATTAAGAGTAAACAGGATATTCAGAAAGTGGTTGTCTTTAAAAAATGATCCAATAAAAGGTATCATCAGTTTGATTCGATCAACAGCTATTCCAAAGCTGCTGTTTTTTCTCCTGACAGCAGATATCGAAAACCCTAAGAGTGCGATAAGAGGAATAGTGATAAGGAAAACGATAAAAAATCCCCGGGATAAGGAAAGAATCCGGCTCACCTCATCGGGAATACCAGACCCTAAACTGGTAAACGTTTCAGACATTTTAGGAATAATAAAAGTAGATATAAGAATCATACTGAATACGGAAACTAACAGTACAATAACAGGGTAGATTAATGAACTGACCAACTTTTCCCGTATTCTTTTCTGTCTTATAAGATAATCATTGATCTTCCGAAATATATAGGCCAGGTCTCCGGTTGTTTCACCTACTAAAACCATACTTTTATATATATCAGGGAGAGAAGAACTGATATTCCTGATACTTGAAAAAAATGAATAACCTGCTTTCAGGTCCTTTTCCATACCGTCGACCAGAGTAATAATTTTATGGTCTCCTGTAATTGTTTTTAAGATTTCAAGTCCATCCCTGACACTCAAACCTGAATCAAGAAGCAGTGACAGTAAAGCTGTAAAATCGGCAATTGTTTTCCCTGAGATGCGTGAATGCAGAAATGTATTTCTTTTGTTCTTTACAAGTATTGAAACAGGAAAATAACCCTCCTTCTGAAATCCGGTCTGAATGGTTTCCATAGAGGCTCCGGAACGAATAAATTTCACTATCTTACCGTTATTATCAAAGACCTTACAGATATACTTATTCACTGGTACATCATCACTTTTTCAAGTTCTGCAAGAGTAGTCAGGCCTTCTTCTACTTTCTTAAGACCATTCTCAAATAAAGAGACCATCCCGATTTTCTTCAAATATGTTTTTATTTCTAAGTGTCCGGCACCCGCTGCTATCAGTCCCTCTATCTCCTCATCCAGGTAAAAATACTCATAAATCAGTGTTCGTCCCTGATATCCTGTTCCATTACATTTATCACAGCCGACAGCCTCGTATATATATTCCGGGATGCCGAGATCGTTTCTCGGAACAAGTTCCTGCGATACGACTCGCCGGCGAGCAGCTTTGGTTGCATGGC